>NZ_JAMOKT010000149.1:0-1355 GCF_023656795.1 Parabacteroides caeci | reverse complement strand
CAATGTCATCAATTTAAGGTTCATAGTGCTCTTTTGTAATTAGTTAGAGTATAGTTTTTACAATTGGGCCTTCCTTTCCTTGCTCGTGGAAACTTTCTTCCCGGTCTGATGGGCACCAAATGCTTTTCAAATAGATGTTGCAACTCCATGAGTACAGAGTTTGTATTTCGAAAAAGAAATAGTTTCACAACTCCGTACTTCATGGATGCCCAGCTTATATTTTTGTTAACCTTATATTTGTATATTCTTGTTTTGCAAACTTGTTCAATATAAGGTTCACATTGTTTCTCAATCAGACTCTGCAAATTGAATAAAAACAGATTGGCCGCAAAGTCCTGTCTTATACAGATATCCCGTATGCCACTGAACTGACCTAGCTGGAGTTCTTCCTTGACATATCCATAGAACGTTTCGATTCCCCAGCGCATAAAATAAACTTTTTTAAGGTCTGCTATTGTATATAAAGAAGAATCATACAGGTTAGTGGCCAGAACTTCAACTTCTCCTGTGTCAAGCATTACTTTTACATAACGGATTTTTAACGGAGTTGTTTGGGATATCCAGATACCCATTTGCTTCAATTTAGCCAATGATTTATAGGAGGGATAAATGTCTACAGTTATATCCGATAAATCCGATTCAATAAATGCCTTAACTGTTCTATTGGCATTACTTGGAACCCTCATGACAAAATGAGTCTGCCTGTTTATCAGACAATACATGAGCCAATAACTAGGATAGCCCCTGTCGAAAAGCAAAAGAGATGGGCTTAACTCCAATCCTTCCAACACATCCAAAACGACTTTCTCTTCCGATTCGGCATAAGGCTGAAACAGACCTTTTATAGCTAGATGATTCATAACATCGTATAACACACATATGCGGGCAGCGGGATTACTTTGCCCCAGGCGGCTACCCGGACATCCGAACTTTTCTCTTAGTTCTTTCGAATTGGGTAGTGGGGTTGTACTTCCATCAATAGACCATAATAGCATCCCTTTCCATTTCTTGGATACATCAGCATTATAGCCATAGAAACTTTTCACTAGAAGGGCGTTCCAATCTTCTAAAAATGAAGGTTTCAACTTGCCGCGCTGCGCGCTAAATGCCTGCTTGGTACAACTCTCCCTGCCCATATGACCGAAAAAATCCTGTAATTCAACACTCAGACTACGTTTGAGTGAATGAAGAATCAATAAGGATAATGTCTTAAAATCCAGTTTTCGGTTACGAGTGAAATCCTTTGGATTCAAACTATATATATTTCTTTTTGACTGCATTTGTGATGTTTCTTCCAAAAAATTCTTTAACTCACTTATTATTTTTATATTTGAATCTGCCATTGGTTGTATCAT
>NZ_JAMOKT010000148.1:0-1389 GCF_023656795.1 Parabacteroides caeci | reverse complement strand
AGCAGATACCCAATATCGAATCTGCAAATCACTGATAATCAATTATGACTCTCAGTACAAAAATGCCTGTTTCGACTCAGATTTAAGACCTTCATACTGTCCCAGTATACTCCGGTCTCTCCACTTTTTCACGTAAGTTGTTCAATAACAAATCAAATTCACCCAGAGAACACCATTTGCGATAATAATAGTAAACCAGCTCCCAAGGAGCAAAATTAGAAGGAAGCATCCGCCACTGACACCCTGTTTTGACCAGGTAGAAGATAGCATTCCATATTTCACGCAAATCATATTTTCGTTTCCTTTCTTGCAGGTTCAAGATTTTCTTGATAACTTGCCACTGTGTTTCTTCTAAATCCGTACAATACATAACTATTTGAAGTTTGGTAACTAAAAATAATCATTTTGACGGAAAGAAGAAACACTCTTTTTACTTCAAACTACAAAATTTAAACAGGCTCTTAAATATACATGGTGAAAATTAAATATATATTAATTACTGTTTTTTTTATATGTACGGAGATAGTATATGCTCAGTATTATGAGATGGGAAAGCGTAGGCTGTTGAATGCTAGAGACTTTTCAGAGGTTTATTGTGAGTTGTACTTACAAAAAGATAAATATTTTATTTTGTAGACTGAAGGTACTAGTGAACTTTCTTCGAGTTCCTTTGTGTCATATGGACGAGTTCATAAAAAGGATAATATGTATTATTTGAAGGATATACCCTGTAATGCAGAAATTGTATTGGAAGCAAGCGGAGATCTGTCTAACTTGGTCATAAGGAAAGGTTTTTCTTTTATGCAGAATGAACGCTTTTGGTATCAAGGAGATATAATAGATAATGATTTGGAATCTATGGTAGATATTGAATCGATATATATAAGAAAAAGAGAAAGGGATTTGCACAAAAGAAAGCAGAAAATATCATCCTCGTTCCCTCTTCGGTTGGGCGTATACGAGAATAAGTCGATAACTTTATCTTTAGATTCTGATTATCTTTATCAGATTCATTATAAATTAAATGAGTACTCTCAAATAGTTTCTAAAGGAAAATGGATAAAAGATGGAAATTTGTTAAAGTTATATGATGCTTTTTTAGATTGTTCGTTTACGGCATTGATTGATTCCTGTAAAATAATAGTATTTGATTTTCCTAATGATGTTTATTCGGATTATGATTATTTGCCTGTAGAAGAAAAAATGTTGCCTTTGATAGTAGAATAGAAATACCAAATACGAATAAAATGAAAACAACAAGCTTATTATTAATGCGAATCAGGAGTTGGCGACCTGATTCAAAGATTAAAAATTAACATAAGAAAGTAGAGCAATTGCCAATTTTCCAAAGGAGTGTACCAACAGCCCTTTGGTAGCTCTTACTTTAGA
>NZ_JAMOKT010000147.1:0-1391 GCF_023656795.1 Parabacteroides caeci | reverse complement strand
TGTCCTGTCCTGAAATAAGTTGACCTTCTTGAAAATAAAAAAGTTTCAAAAAGGACCAAAAAGGTCCGTGCTGTTATAAGTTTACAAATTTAGCACTAAAAGAGTTTCCGTAAACTCTTTTAGTTGCTTTTTTTGCGGAACGATAAAACTTCTGATGTATTTCTTCAGGAGTCTTATATGAATGAGCACTGTGAAGCCTACGGGTATTATATAGCTTAATAATCTTCTCAATGCGTTTTTTCGCGTGTTCCAGATTCAGGAATGTTTCCTGGTTGATCCATTCAGTTTTAAGTATTCCATTGATTCTTTCTGCTAAAGCATTCTCATAAGGATCTCCGTTCTGAGTTACGCTGACTCTCATTTTGGCAGTCCTGAGTATCTTTACATATTCTTTACTACAATATTGACATCCCCGGTCTGAGTGATGTATAATGCCGTTAAGTTCAGACCAGGAAAGTGTAGCCATAGCCATATTCAAAGCATTAAGACATCCTTCGGTATCCAAAGACGAATGCAGGCAATATCCTATGATTTTACGTGAAAAAGCATCCGTAATCAATGACAGATACGCAAAACCTTCCTGCAATTTTATATAGGTAATATCGGCCACCCAAACCTGGTTAGGCTTATCTATAGAGCATTCTTTCAACAGATTACGAAAGAGATAAGCCCGGAGGCTGGTCTGAGTCGTACGGATGACAACCCGCTTGGATGGACGAACCAGCAAATCATTGTCACGCAGTAATTTATACAGTTTGTCACGCCCTATATTTATCCCTTTGTAATGGAGTAAATGGTATAGTTTACGTGTTCCTATCCGTGGTAACAACTCCCTTTCGCCTTGGATCATATCAAGAATACATTCCTCCGAGAATCTCTTTTTCATCTGTACATTCAGCTGTTTGTGATAAGCCTGACGTGTGTAGCCAAACAACCGGCAAAGGTTATCCAGGGTTACTTCAGGATATTTCCTTTTAAGCTTTCCGACTGTTTGGCTACGGCTTTTTTTAACAGATCCTCTCCATACTCTTCACTTGCCAAATGAAGCATATGTTCATAACCTTCAGCTTTGATGTTTGCCAGTTTGAGTTCTTCCCGTAAACGAAGGACTTCTTTCTCCAATGATTTAGTGTCTTTTTCCTTTTTCATACGGGTCAAAGATATATCATTTTGGAAAAATAAGCGCAAAGCTTCTGGTTTATACTTAATTACAGTACGACGTACGGCTTCAAAACTGATCCCGTACTCTTCTGCTAACTTACGAACACTCGTCTGTTCGGACAAGTAACGTTTAGTTATCTCTAATTTTAATTCATGGCTGTAACGGATACAACCTACATGTTTCGATTCTGACATAAGTTTACTTTGGTATTTTGTCAACTTATTTCAGG
>NZ_JAMOKT010000146.1:0-1397 GCF_023656795.1 Parabacteroides caeci | reverse complement strand
GGTACCAATTCGCAGCAAATGGAACTTATCGGGGTGAAATTTATCCCTAATGCCGATAACGATCCCAATAATTTTAAAAGCACAGCAGGGAAATTAGTCCATTTCACCATCAACGAAGAAGAGGTAAGGGAATGGAATATTCCGGCTTCTTCCCACCGGTTGGATAATGAGTCGCCTTATTATGTATATGCGAAGTGCCCGAAAGAGGGGAATGCCGGTTCTATATTGGTTTCAGAACGGCAAATAAAACTGGAGGATGAAGCCGGTTATTATCATTTTTGGATTGGCGTATTGAATACTCCGGAGGATAGTGTTCGTTCCTGGAACCCTAACTATGGTTTTACAGAAGTCGCCGGACAAACGATCACGACCGGTGTTATTAAGGACAAGCTGGCCCGATTGGTAATCGATTTGGTGAATGCCCATATTACCGCAAAAAAAGGGGCTACAATTTCGGGAAAGATTTTGTTCGGTGAAGGAACGTCTGGTTTGGAAAATATAAAGGAATGGCCGGCCGCAAAAAAGATAATTGACGATGCCGTTAGAGAAATAGGCGAAACGAGTAAAGCCCTGACCGATTTTGAAGGAATCGTGAATGGAGCCTTTAAAGACGGAGTTATAGAACAGGCTGAAGCTAAAGCGATAGAGAAATATATCAATACTCTCAACACGGAGAAAGCTGACGCGGACGCTGTTTATACGAAGTTGTACTCCAATATATATCTTTTAGGATCTCCGAAGACTGACCTGTTGAACTCGAAGATTACTTATAATGGTGCCCATACTGAACTAATCAAGGCTGTGAATGATGCCATTGCCGACGGTCGTACAACCGTAGCTGAGAAAAACAATGTCGATAGTAAGTTTACTGCCTACAAAAATGCTATTGCCGATTATAAATCAAAGGTGGAGGCTGCCAATAAGGCTATCCAGGATACGCTTAAAAGCTATTCGGACGAAGCTCTGGCAAAAGGAAAAGAGGCCTTTACGGCCGCCAGCAATGCCCAGGCTTCAGCGAACCAAGCTCAACAATCTGTATCAGGCTTAGGAAATTACATAGATGGCGCTTTTTCTGATGGCATAATACAGGAGTCAGAGGCCAAGGCTATCGAAAAGTACATCAATACGGTAAAAACCGATAAGGCAGCTGTAGAAGCTACTTACAATAAGTTATATGTCAATAGCTACTTGACCGGTTCCGCAAAATCGGGATTACTCAATGCAAAGGTGACTCTGTTTGGAGCGATTGACAATCTACTGTCGGCAATCAATAGTGCTATTTCTGATGGTAAAACGACAGTTGCTGAGAAGAATAACGTCGACAGCAAGTTTTCATTATTCAATTCAGCCATGTCTTCATTTAACACAGCCGTGGAAACGGCCAATAAAGCTATCCA
>NZ_JAMOKT010000145.1:0-1503 GCF_023656795.1 Parabacteroides caeci | reverse complement strand
TAAACCTAGTGGACCAGTTGGAGGACCTGGATTATGTGGTTCCTAGGCTTTATCATATTCGAGATCGTATTCTGGGTACTGCACTATATCAATACCCGGAATATCAAATCTGACATTGAGTTGTGGAGCGAAGAACTTACCGATTAACTTACTGAAACCCTTATGACGCACCGGTTAGTCATCTTGAAAAATGAAAAAGACAAAGTCAATCACTGTAAAAATAAAGATTAAAAAGTAACCGAAAATGAATATATACAGTAAAACAGGAACAATAATACTTGACATCGAAGTCGACGATACCAGTTATCGTTATCGGGCTATCCGTCAAGGGGATAAAGTATATCTTTATTTCTCCCTGACAAACCATGTTGAGATACCGATATATAGTTATATTAATTATCAAGGTCAACGATATACTCTTTGGAAACCTGAAAACTTGACAAAGCACGGTGAACGTAATCTGGATTATGTGGTTGAGTTTGGGGGATATTGGGAGATTTTGAATCGGACAATATACAAGTTTCTTTCTGGCAAACCTCATAAATTGAAATTTCCGTTAACCGCTAAACCACGCATGTTTATGCAATTAATGATTGACAATTTGAACCTGCATGACAGTGACTGGATAATAGGAACCTGTATTGACGCGCCTGAAAAAACTCTTACATTTAGCCATGAATCATGCATGGAAGCATTAAACCGCTTTGCAGATGAATACAACACAGAATTTGAATTCATTGGTAAAACGATCAACTTTGGCAAAGTGGAACGATTCAAAGATAATCCATTGCCTCTATCATATGGAAAAGGGAATGGTTTTAAGACAGGAGTTATTCGTCAATGCCAGGGAGAAAAAGCGCCGGTTACGGTTTTATATGTTAACGGAGGAGAACGAAACATTGATCTGGCTTCCTATGGGAGTACATCTTTGTTGTTACCCAAAAATCAAGAGATAGAATTTCAGGGAAGAAAGTACAAGACAGATGAAGATGGAATGTTTATCACCCGCTCCGACCGGCCTTTAGTTGATTTTAATGAAGACAGCTATGACGCCACACATATCTACCCAGGTAGAATTGGTACGGTCAGTGAAGTCATAACCGTCGATGCAGCAAAGCATTTTTATGATATCAAGGACAGTTCCATTCCTGATGATTTGGATTATTCTCAATGTCGGATTGCAAAAGAAAAAGCAACTATCATATTCCAGTCTGGAATCCTTGTCGGTAAAGAATTCGACCTTAAACAAACCGATGATGAGTTAACAGGTTACATTCATGCGGAACGTCGATTTAAAATTGTCCCGTTTGAACGAGATGGCGCAATTATACCAAATGAATCATTAAAACCAGCTGTCGGGGATAAATATGCAATCTTCCACATATCTCTTCCCAATGCTTATATTTGTGACAATGCCAGCCAAGAAGGGGCCAGTTGGGATATGTTTCGCGAAGCAGTCCGGGTCCTTTATGAAAACGAAGAGGTCTCTTTTACTTTTAAAGG
>NZ_JAMOKT010000144.1:0-1575 GCF_023656795.1 Parabacteroides caeci | reverse complement strand
TGGATAATTCATTATTAATTAACTTTTATAATTTATCTTTGTATCAGGATGTTAAGAGGAAGTAGGCTCTGCTGAGGAGCAACCTACCAGCAATAAGCATCCTGACGGTACGCAGTAATGCTACTTTGGGAGGCAGTTATCTGCCTCTCTTTTGTATTACTGATACTGTCTGATATGGCTAAGAAAACCTAACCAAAATCCTATGGTAAAACAAACTTTCCACAGCAGACACCACTGGAGGGGCTGCAAGTTCCTTTATCAGTCAAACCATTAATGAGAGTTACAAACTATTTTGAGCGGACTTCAAAGCCGCAATGATATGATAGTATTTCTCTCAAAAGAAAGCTGTTTTACCTTATAGGATTTTATATCATTTGACAACACATGGCACATATTCCTTCTGATGTTTAAGTACAAAATATACTCGGTTTACCAACCGTCGGGCAATCTTAATAATCGATTTCTGGGGATTCATCCGTTTACGATATTCGCCGTAAGCCAATGTCATGGCCGGGTCTTTACGGATAGCAATCCACGCAGCTTCAACCAACAGGCATCGAAGCATAAAGTGCCGACGAACCGTAATATCCCCAACTGCATCATTGTCACCACTGGAGTGGCACATGGGGATCAAACCAATAAAGGATGCAAGATGTTCCGCATTGCTAAACCGGGCTATATCGTCAAGCTCCACCATCAAGGTGGCAGCGGTTGTAATGCCTATGCCGGGAACCGATGTGAGCAAGCGTATGGGTTTCTCAAAAGGTTCAGTACGTGATATATCACGGATGGCACGGGTTTCCTGCAATAACATTCTGCGCAAACGGACGAACTGTTCCAGGTGAAGTTCGAGTGTCTTCTTTCCGTATGCCGTAGAAAGCTCAACAGAGTGTAGCCAATTCAGAAATCGCTTCGACCAGCAGCCGATTGAGCAGCGGGTAAACTCTTCCGGAATCTCCACGCCATGAAAACGTAGCAGTGACTTGATGCGGTTTTTGGCACGTGTGCTGTCTTTTACAATTAAGTTTCTCAGTCTTATCAAAGAGCGCATTTCCAGGCTTTCTGTGCCCGGAACATATATTCCTTCTAATGAACCCGAACGTAACTCACGGGCAAGTTTGTTGCAATCCACCGCATCGGTCTTACGCAGCTTCTCCTTGCTCATTGTCGGAACATCGGCAGGATTCACAACTATATTGTTAATTCCTAAACTCGTTAATTTCTCATGTATCCAGAAGCCGCAGAAACCTGCTTCGTAAACCGAGAAATAAGTTGCGCCGGGATAATTACTAGCCAAATACTTGTGTAAGGCTTCCGGTTCCGGGCTCTGGCTAAATCTCCTCAGAGCCGAATGCTCCGACAGTATAGCCACTGACCAACTTTTCAAATGGACATCAATTCCTACATAAATGTTTTGTCCATCAAAATTTAATTCGTTACTTCGTACTGTTTTCATAAGCTATATCGTTATTAGTTAATAATGAATTTGATACAATACAAAGTTAACTAAAATGGTATAGCTTTTGTAGTGCTATCTCGTGCTATCCGTCTTTTCCGATTTTAAACATAGGAACT
>NZ_JAMOKT010000143.1:0-1592 GCF_023656795.1 Parabacteroides caeci | reverse complement strand
TGTCTTGTCCTGAAATAGCTTGACAACTTTTTGGACAAAAAAAGAATAAAAATGCAAGAAAAAAAGTCCAGAAGAAAGCACAGCGAGACATTCAAGTTATCTGTGCTACGCGAATATTACAGTAGCGGTTCGAGCAAGAATGGGATAGCCAGGAAGTATTCAATAAATCCATCTTGTTTGTATGACTGGCTAAAAAAGTATCCAATTGAATCCGAATGTTTATCTTTGTCATCAGCAACAATAGAAGCATACCATATGGCCAAGGAACAACCGGAATTGACGCAAACAGAAGAGCTTCAAAAGCGTATAGAGGAATTACGCCGCTCTTTGGAATTGGAGAAAATGCGTAGCCGCGCCTTCGAGAAAATGATAGAGATAGCAGAACAAGAAGAAGGCATCTCAATATTAAAAAAAGATGGTGCCAAACGGTAACGGCGTTACGCGAAGAGTATCCAGGTGAAAGCGTGGCTACTCTTTGCGGGCTGTTTGGTAAAAAACGCCAATGGTATTATGCCAACATGAAAAACGAAGTATCAGAGAGGCAGCGTGTTAAACTGCTTGCCGACATGATTGGCTACTATCGGCAATGTTGCCCACGAATCGGAGGTTACAAATTATTCCATTTATTAAAAAGGGATTTGGGGCACTCCGTGACGCATGGCCGAGATTCGTTCTTGAAAATCTATGACTCAAAAGGTTTCAAACTCAAACCAAACAAACGTAGACGCACAACGGATTCCAAACATATTTACAAGAAGTATCCCAACCTTGTAAAAGGATTGACAGCCATGTATTCCAACCATATATGGGTGTCGGACATAACGTATGTATGGATATTGGGAGATGTATTGTACCTGCACCTTGTCACCGATGCCTATTCTCATGCCGTGCTGGGGTGGTGCCTGTCAGAGACCCTTGAGGCCTCGTTCACGATTGAAGCCTTGCGGATGGCGATACGGACAGCCGGTGGTGGAAACCTTTGCGGTACCATACACCATTCCGACAAAGGGTCTCAATATGCCAGCGACGCCTATGTGGACTGTCTCATTGACCATCACATACGGATAAGCATGACGGAAAGGTATGAGCCTACGGACAACGCCATAGCAGAAAGGCAGAACGGGATCTTCAAGGTCGAATGGATATATGAACAGGAAATGTACAAGGACTGGGAACAGGCCAACACGCAGATTAAAGGCATGGTCGACTTTTATAACAACCGAAGACCTCACATGAGTATCGGGATGAAATACCCTATGGAGGTTTATAAAGGAGAAATGCCCGGGAAAAATCTTTGGAAAAAAGAGAGCTGATTCTTGTCGGTCAGTTTCTCAAGCAGTACTTTTGTGTGCCGAGAATTGGTGATCGACGGTTTTAAGCCATCGTCCACTAAAGTCAGTCGGGGGATCGAACCCCGACCGACTTTGCCGAGAATATGGTTCACTCTGGTATTATCCATTGTCCGCGCCTAATGACAAGCCTTTCTGATGCTTTATTACGGGGTGACAAGCTATACAGAGTGACTGTGAACTTATTGACAAGTAAAGTCGTTTAACTACCAAAAAAATGACAAGTGATTTTAGGGATAGACA
>NZ_JAMOKT010000142.1:0-1601 GCF_023656795.1 Parabacteroides caeci | reverse complement strand
TAATGACAAGCCTTTCTGATGCTTTATTACGGGGTGACAAGCTATACAGAGTGACTGTGAACTTATTGACAAGTAAAGTCGTTTAACTACCAAAAAAATGACAAGTGATTTTAGGGATAGACATATAAACTTGATGGGAGCGATAACCGACAATGTCGGACGGCTTAATAATACCTGCCGTAACGCATGGCATGAACATCTCGCTGTGCCATACGGACAAATCACGTTCTGCCACTTCCGCACTGTTCATACCATTCAATATATCAGATATACCTACTTTGACTCTCTGAAATGCCTGCCAATAACCACGTGCCGCAAGCGCATTTTTGGAATCTGCATCGTCTCCTTCCGGTTTCCAAGCACCACTTTTGACTTTGTTTATCAATTCGTCCGTTACCCGATACCCCTCAATAGACAAGGAGTGATAGGCATCCAACTTGTATTGTGCTTCCATTCGTTGCAAAAATTCAGCGGTGGAAAGTGTGCTTTTGGAACGGGTGAAATGGGCAATAACCTCTTCCCGCATATTCTGCCACATCAGCCGTAAACGGATGGCGTATGGTGATGGAGATAAACTAACTTTGACAACTTCTTCAAATGGATCTTCTTCGTAAACTGCATAACCAATGCGCTTCATTGTTCCGGCAATTTCATCGGCAATATCCCCTCTTCCGATATTACGAAATGCTCCAATTACTCTTCCTGCTCGTGCGGTTTGTCCCGTATCTACCAATATTTTCAGAATCTCAGAGCCATCACGTATCATTGCGAGAGCTGTTCGCATGGCTAGTGCATCATTTCGATACATCGTTGGTGTGGCCACAATCAAGGCTTCGGGTAGTGTGTAGAGATTGAGTTTATACGGATTGTTCGTATCAATCTTTGCGGGTAATTCTGCCCCTAAATTAAAAATAGAAGTAGGAGGGATCAACTGAACCACATAATTGTTGCCTTTAGGTGCTCTTATAATAACCTGGTTGGGAACAATAGTAGAACCACTATATATCGCCAGTGATTGTTCCGCAGACAAACACCACTCATTACCATAGCGTTCATTTGCGTATCGAGCAATAAAATTCCAGAACGAAGCATACCATGCTGTACTATCACCCGGCATTTCCCTTGGGTCAGTAACTACATACCAACCTTTTATGATGGGTTTAAGAAAGTTATTATCCACCAGCCTTTTAATATGGGTTCGTGGCATATCGCCACTTTTTATTATTGTGAAATCATCATTCCGTTGCACTTGCTTAAGCACATCTAAAGAAGAAGCTAACAGTTCTACTATCGTTGCCATAGTTCTGAATCATTATGTGTAACACGAATATTCGTCTTTTCATTTACACGATTATTACGATCTGAAATCACACGATTATCATGCGAATATAATGCGAATTTTATTATGAACCAAATAATTAGTGTTAGAACTTAAGGTCGGATAGGCCTCCAAACCCCTCACGAAAATTTCCATATTACATATCTTTTTCCATTTAAAATCCAAACAAAGTTGGATAATTCATTATTAATTAACTTTTATAATTTATCTTTGTATCAGGATGTTAAGAGGAAGTAGGCTCTGCTGAGGAGCAACCTACCAG
>NZ_JAMOKT010000141.1:0-1691 GCF_023656795.1 Parabacteroides caeci | reverse complement strand
CCTACATTATTCATAGTGGATTCATTTCAGGTTATCAAAACAGATATGGGGACAATCTGAAGCCTCCAACTAATGTCTATCATCGAATGACCGCTTGATGTAGAGTTATAATCCTGTCCGAAGCCTTGATTTCGGCATGCTCAGGTCTGATTATCACGTCCATTTTTATGGAGCGGATATGACTTATAAGTCCGATTACAGAATCGGACTCAGGTTGATTTCAGATTATTCCACTTGTCAGGCAGAGAGTCTCGTCAAGGCTTGCGACAAAGCTTCAAGGTGTCGATGGTGTGGGGAAAAGCTGAACCTTATAAAAGTCTTTTTTTCGACTATGAAGACGGCACTCAGCATAATCCGCTTCATGAAGCTGTCCATCGTGAAGGCGCCGACCTCTGTATTGGAGAAAGCCTTCGACCTGAGACGGTATGCGGTCACATATGCCGCGCCATATAGAAACAGCCGGAACATATTGGCTCTGAAAGAACTGCACGACATCCTGTCGGCTCGAAAATACTTCAGGTCTTTTATCCATAGCTCCATTGTGCCGCGCTTACAGTAACGTCGATATACTGTCTCGGGCTTGTTGTTACGGTTGCTTGTGACTATGAAGCGGACGTTTACACCCTTGTCGGAGACTTCGATTTTTGCAATCACCCTCTGTCTGTATTTCCATGATTTGGCTTTGTACTCAAAGCTGTAGTAACGGCGTACATCCTCATGGTGAAGTTCGAAATCCCCCTTGGCACGGCGCAATTGCTTGTCGATTTTCTTCATAAGCGCAGGATTGCCCGACAGCCCTGTGATAAATCTCACATAAAGATGTGTCTTGACCCAGTCCATAAACTCATGGCTGCAGAAATGACTGTCCCCGCGGAGTTCTATTATTGTGTGAGGCCATTCCTTATGGATGTATTCAATGACTCTGCGCAGTATACCGAAGATGTTCAGCGACTTGTTGCGTCGTCCCGGTCTCAGTAGAGGAAGTATCAGCTTGCCGTTCATACCGTCGAAAATAACCATCGGCATGTAGCAGTATTCGTCATAGTAATCATTGAACAGCGACAGCTGCTGCGCCCCGTATGTGTTGGCATTTGTATCGTCAACGTCAAGAATAATCTTACGCGGAGCTTTGTCGAAGGATGAGATGTAGTCCTTGACAAACAGTTCTGCTATTTTCCATAAGGTCCTTTTGTCAATATGATTCTCAAGCCGTGTCATCGTCGGTTGTGAGCACAGGCCGGGATCCGATGCCTTGCGGCCCACGCTCATCTTAAGGGCACTGTCGTGGCGCAGGCGGTCGCAGTCGTTGGCATCCTCGTAGCCGCACATTATCTGTCCGACACGCTGGCAGACCATCTCTTCGTAGGAATGCTGTACGAAAAGTTGATTTCGATAATCCGGAATTAGGCGCGCTATCTTTCGCGCTATGCTGTCTTTCATTAGACCGACAAGCACCAGTCCTCCATTGGACGAGATGTCCGGGGCATTGAAATCGACCTGAATTTTCCTGTCAGGAAGCACGTCTTGAAAAGAAAAAAGATTTTTCTCTTGACTGACTCCGTTATTTGTTGTATCTTTGCACATGAGAACGCCGGTATTAAGTTTATTTTTAACACCTTAAAGTTAATGCTTTTCTTGCAAATATACAAGAAGGGCGTTCTCTTTTTTGTGGAGACTATGAATTATTCAGG
>NZ_JAMOKT010000140.1:0-1978 GCF_023656795.1 Parabacteroides caeci | reverse complement strand
TACACTCGGCAATCCGTTTTGAACTCAAAGGAGACAGTCTCAGAAAAAATCATTAACTTTGTCGCATCAAAAGTGTCCCAGCCTCCTCCGGCGCACTGTCCCAGTCACCTCCGGTTTTTCCAGTAGAGGTAAAGGGTACTTTATACCAAGATGATATTCCGGTTACCCTATTTGAAAGTAGCCATGACGGAATGGGGGTTTTCTTCTTTACTCCTGATACAGAAAAGAAATACTGGATAGAGTTAGAGGATGGTACTTGTTATTCTTTACCGGAGATTTACCCACAAGGAATGACTTTAAGCCTATCTAAACAAGACAAGAAAAATCTGGAATTTTTTATCTCACAAACCGAAGGCTCTCCTGCTCAGGAAGTTTGTCTGGTAGGACAAGTCCGTGGGATGATTTGCTGTGTGGCAAAGGGAGTGTTGAAGGACCGGCTTAAAATAAAAATGCCGCTTAGTGAGTTCTTTTATCAGGGAATCGCAGAGTTTACCTTGTTTAATGGCGATATGCAACCGGTTGCGGAAAGGTTGGTTTACGTGCATCCGGAAAAGAAGTTACAGATCAATATTGAACCGGATAAGAAAACATATGCTCTTCGTGAAAAAGCTACATTGAAAATAAAGGTGACGGATGGGAATGGAGTACCTGTGAAAACGAATCTGGGCCTTAGTGTATTTGATAAGGCATATATTAATCCGGCAGATCCGGTAAACATATTGACGCATTGTTATCTATCCTCTCAGATACGCGGAAAGATTCATAATCCGCTTTATTATTTCGATGAAAAGAATAAAGACCGTATGCAGGCAATGGATTTATTGTTGCTGACTCAGGGGTGGAGGCGGTATGTCTGGAATATAGAATATGCCCCCGATAATGAAAATCTGTTTTTGTCTGATGAAATAATAGGCATACAATCTATTAATAGTAAGAAAAAGAGGAAAGAGGCGCAGGGGACGGAACAACTTATTCAGATATCCGGTGCTGAGGGAAATTCATTGTATGTATGGGCTGACTCAACCGGCTCTTTTATTGTCGGTACGGATATATTGAAGGAACTTCGAGGTGGTTATGTGTATTTGAAACCGATGTTGTCGAATGAACATAAGCCTCAACTTGAAATAGAAGATTATTTTCCGCAAATCGATAGTCTAAGGAAAAAGAAACAGAGATATTACCCTACGATGGATATTTCTCAGTCTGTAAAAGAACAGATTCTCGATATGCCGGTCGTTAGTAATGATAGCACAATTTTACAGGATGAGGTAGTTGTTACCCGTAAAGCAAGTAGACCTTTCAGGGATAAGTTTATGGGACGTTTAGATAGTTTGGCACAGATGGATGTTGGTATGCCTTGGGTGTGTCCGGAAGGACATTTGGAAAATTATAAAGACGGATATACGGTACATCATGACCCCCGTTATTGTCCCAATGCAAATATTGTTCCGTTTGAAAAACGAAGTAAACCGGTAGAGGGTAAAACGTATCGAATTATTAAACCTAAATATTTCGATGGAGGAAAATGGTTTATTGTGGAAGACGAACAATATGTCGTTTATCACGGTCCTATTTATTCGGAAGAAGAGCTTCTCCGTCGTAACAACCTTTGGCGTGCCAAAGGCTACTACGTAGCCCGTGAATTTTACCAACCGGACGAAATAGATATACAATTGTCAACTCCCGATGCCCGTAATACTTTGTTATGGCAACCTTCCGTCATAACGGATGAAAAAGGGGAGGCGGAAGTTTCTTTCTATTGCTCCGATATCAATACCGGTTTTACCGGAGTGGTGGAAGGGGGTGACGGTACTGGATTGTTAGGTTCCGGTACATGCGAATTCAGAGTGATAAGAAAATAGTTCCTATGTTTAAAATCGGAAAAGACGGATAGCACGAGATAGCACTACAAAAGCTATACCATTTTAGTTAACTTTGTATTGTATCAAATTCATTATTAACTAATAACGATATAGCT
>NZ_JAMOKT010000014.1:0-127188 GCF_023656795.1 Parabacteroides caeci | reverse complement strand
TTGTATCTTTGCACATGAGAACGCCGGTATTAAGTTTATTTTTAACACCTTAAAGTTAATGCTTTTCTTGCAAATATACAAGAAGGGCGTTCTCTTTTTTGTGGAGACTATGAATTATTCAGGTTAGGAAAATTCAGAAAGGAACACTTTGAATTCAAGTATTCACCTGTAAGAAGTTACTAATGACAAAAAAGAAATTGCCCGTTCGTTTTACGGGTCAGCACTTTACTATTGATAAAGTGCTAATAAAAGATGCAATAAGACAAGCAAATATAAGTAATCAGGATACGGTTTTAGATATTGGGGCAGGCAAGGGGTTTCTTACTGTTCATTTATTAAAAATCGCCAACAATGTTGTTGCTATTGAAAACGACACAGCTTTGGTTGAACATTTACGAAAATTATTTTCTGATGCCCGAAATGTTCAAGTTGTCGGTTGTGATTTTAGGAATTTTGCAGTTCCGAAATTTCCTTTCAAAGTGGTGTCAAATATTCCTTATGGCATTACTTCCGATATTTTCAAAATCCTGATGTTTGAGAGTCTTGGAAATTTTCTGGGAGGTTCCATTGTCCTTCAGTTAGAACCTACACAAAAGTTATTTTCGAGGAAGCTTTACAATCCATATACCGTTTTCTATCATACTTTTTTTGATTTGAAACTTGTCTATGAGGTAGGTCCTGAAAGTTTCTTTCCACCGCCAACTGTCAAATCAGCCCTGTTAAACATTAAAAGAAAACAGTTATTTTTTGATTTTAAGTTTAAAGCCAAATACTTAGCATTTATTTCCTGTCTGTTAGAGAAACCTGATTTATCTGTAAAAACAGCTTTAAAGTCGATTTTCAGGAAAAGTCAGGTCAGGTCAATTTCGGAAAAATTCGGTTTAAACCTTAATGCTCAAATTGTTTGTTTGTCTCCAAGTCAATGGGTAAACTGTTTTTTGGAAATGCTGGAAGTTGTCCCTGAAAAATTTCATCCTTCGTAGTTCAAAGTCGGGTGGTTGTCAAGATGATTTTTCTGGTTTGGTGTCGTCTTTTAAGCTGCCGCATAACGAAAAATGGTAGCCGTAGTTGCCGGATTTACAGCACTTTCGTATCAATTTAGCACTTCGGTTCGTTAAAAGCACCAAAGTATCAAGTTGGCACGAAAGCCGGCAATTATCGGCTACCATATGTGTGTGCCCTGCATATGCAGGACACACCCCGAAAGCTTTTCAAATAGTTCAAAAATACAAATTTAGTTTTACGAACCAAGTTTTCGGGGTGTTATTTTTCCAGAGGGTGCAAGTCCCTTACGAGCGGATTGAAACCCCGAATCGTTAGCAAGCTGCAAGGTGGTTTATCGTGAGGTATGCACTGAAGGAAGCAGAACTGCAAAAGTCTGTACCGACGAACAGAAAGTACATAAGAGGCATAACAATAAGGATGAGTATCCACAGCAATACGAAGTCCAAAACAGTGTTCTGAACATGCTATTAAATCAGATTATTGTTATGTAGATGTACCGGCGATAGACGGAAGGAAAAAGCATTTACCAGGGGAGGTCTTGGCGATTACGAGTTAATCAATCCAAGAAGTCAGCAGAGGTCATAGTACTTGAGGGCAAACGAGGTGCGAATAGATACCGCATAGGTCTCACAAACAAGGAAGGACTGAACGTAAAGAGGTTTTCAATAGGTAACGGAACACATAGTAGCCCTACTTAACGAAAACAGGTTAAAAACAACTAAAATGATAACAAGAGTAGTACATCCGTTTAATCTTCAAAGAGCATTGGAACACGTGATTGCCAATAAAGGTAGTGCGGGTGTTGATGGTGTTTCTATAAGAGAGCTCCGCAAGGTGTTTTCTGAAAAGAAACTACAACTGATTGAAGCAATCAAACAAGGCAACTATCAAGTACAACCCATTTTAGGTATTGAAATTCCGAAAGGAAATGGGAAAACTCGATTATTGGGTGTTCCCACCACTACAGAACGTGTGTTGCAACAAGCCTTAGCACAAACTATTGCACCACTTTTTGAGCCCGAATTTAGTAATTACAGCTATGGATTTAGACCTCACAAGAATGCCCGACAAGCCGTTGGACAATCTCGGGATTACATCCATTCAGGATTAAACCACATTGTGGATATTGACCTGAAAAACTTCTTTGATGAAGTTGACCACTGTTTATTACTGAATTTAATCTATCAAAAAGTGAAATGCAAAGCTACCATGCAACTCATACGCAAATGGCTCAGAGCACCTATTAAAATCAACGGAAAGCTACGAAAGAGAAGAAAAGGCGTTCCGCAAGGAAGCCCTTTAAGTCCATTATTGTCGAACATTTTACTACATCAACTGGATAAGGAAATGACTCGAAGAGGACACAAATTTGTACGTTATGCGGATGATTTTAGTATTTATTGCAAAAGCCACAATCAAGCCAAGGCAACAAGAGTGGTAATTGAAAAGTTTTTGAAAAACAAACTCAAATTAACTATAAATGAAGAAAAGAGTGGTATCAGAAAACCAATCCACTTCACAATTTTGGGTTTCGGATTCGTACCTACGTACGAGAAAGGAAGTAAAAATCAATACCAACTTATTGTATCGGAAAAAGCATGGAAGAAACTAAAAGAACGACTTAAAACAATCACCCGAAAAACCACACCAGCCACATTTGAAGAGCGTATTGCCAAGATAAAAGAAGTGCAACGCGGATGGTTGAACTATTTCCAAGGCACGAGTATTTTGGGCAAATTACGAGATTTAGATGGTTGGCTTCGCAACCGACTGCGCTATTGCATTTGGCATCATTGGAAAAAACCCGAAAGGAAAAGGAAAAACCTGATTCGATTAGGTGTAGACCAAGACCATGCCTACGCTTGGAGCAGAACACGGAAAGGCGGTTGGGCAATAGCACAAAGTCCTATTCTAGGCACTACCATTACTTTACAACGCTTGAAGAAAAGAGGATATGTTTCCTTAACTGAATTACATTTACAACTTAACCCATCTCTTTGCGAACCGCCGAGTACGTGACCCGTACGCTCGGTGGTGTGAGAGGCGCACTCCGTCAGTTACTGGCGGAGCCGTCTACTCGATTATGCGGTCGGTTTTCATTTTCTCTTCTTTCTCGTTAATTTGTCAAGCAAAGTTACTAAATTTGCAGTCAAGCAATTTCAATTTTTGAATTATGTATTTCAGCAGACCTTGGACTTCTATCTAAGTGATAGGCAGTCCTGAAAATTCCAATCTCTTTTAGGTCAAGACAATTAGTCTATGGGTTTCGTGTACCGACTTTTTTGTAAAGGCGTTACGTTGTCATAGTTGCTCTGTCGGGTAATACTGTCTATTCACTTCTCCACAACAAAAATGATTGAACGTATCAAATCGTTGGGGGAAATGGAGACGAAGCAGAAATGTGTAGTTCAACGGTTCGAGATTATCATTCCCCTCCACCAAAAAATAACGACCCAATATATAGCCTCCGCAAGTTTTACTTGCGGATTTTTTAGTTATCGCAGATTGGACAAAGGTTTCTTTGCTACTTTCTTTGTCCGCCATCATGCTCACTGAAAGAAAGTAGGGCGGCTCTCGCCGCCCCGCCACTCAAAAGCGTGTGTAAAGTCCCGTCACCATCGTGAACATTTCCTCCAGCATATCAAAATAGATACCCTCGTGTACGGCAATGTCCTTTGTCTTGCACTCAAAGGTCTTTTTGCTGAACGTCCTGCGGTAGAAGCGCATATTGTAGAGGTCTGCCCCTTCGTCATAGATGATGTCAAGGCGGTTGGCACTTGTTTTGTTCCTTGCAAGGCTCATCCGTAAGCCGTTGCCCATATCTATGAAATCACGGCTACCTGTCATGGCGGTGAAGCGTTTTCCGCCTATCTGCTGTAATATCGTCTTGGCTATCATATCTTTTGTTTTTAGGGTTTTAAGTATTGGCGGTGCGGACACCGCCATCCCGTTCAAAATTCTCGCATTTCGGAAATGGGGGTCTGCCGTTGTAGCCACTCTTTCACACATTCCATATTGTACTCGCTCGTGATGACTGCCGTATGGCTGTCGGTGGCGGTGAAACGTGTGCTTTCGTAATCATCTATCCACCCCTTGAGGGTGTCCGTTCCCCACGCTCCGGTATCGTCAAAGATACCGTCCAATGCCGTGATAGGTTCGCTGAACTTGACTATCAGCGTTTGATAGGTCGTGTTCATAGTCTGTCCTCCTTTCCCTTCTTTGCGTTCAGCCACTTGTCCCGTGCGGCTCGGCACTCGTCCAACGTGGGTTTGACACAAGAGAACAATTCTCTGTCTATGGGGTGGCGGTAGTCGTACTGCACAAGTGTCCGCCTGCGTCTTCCGATACCCGATTGGAAACGCTCGTATTTCTCCGTACCTGCTTCCGCGCAGGTGCTTACTCCGTTGATGGTCATTCGTGTTGTCATAATGTTGCTTTTTAGATGGTTAAAAATGTACTGACAGAACTCTGTTCTTCATCACCATTTCGGGGTTGCTTGTGTAGCGTTGGTGCAGGTAGAAATGGTGTGAGCCGAAGCCGTAAAGGAAAAACTTGTCAAGTTCGTGCTTCTCGGCAAACTCCTTTACGCTCTTTCTCAATTCCCCCTCACTCGTTGTGAGAGTGAGGAGGTTCACAAATTCAAGGAACATCGTGGGGATTGCATCATCCCACACACAAATCATACTTTCAATTCTTACTTCCATATCAATGTTGTTTTAGGGGTTATGCTATGCCGCTTTCATCCGCTCACGGATAAGGTTGGCGTTCTTGTTCACAAGGTCTATGATGCGCTCGTGATATTCGGTGTCCTGGTTGTGCTTGCCGTGGCACTGCACCACTTCGAGGGTTCGCAAGTCCACCTCTACGGTTTCAATAATCTCATCGCCAATCCTTGCCGATAGTATGAGGGTGTCGGCTTTCTTGTAGTATCCACTGCCAAACACGCAGATGCCCTGCGTCTTGCCCTCGTTGTAATACTCGTCTATGCTTTCAAGCACCTTGACGATTATTTCCTCGTCCGTGATTACCAAGCCGAAGAATTTGGATTTGTTGGCGATGAAATCCTCCGCATCTTTCTTTCGTTGGAGTTGTCGCTGTTGCTCACGCTCACGCCTTTCAATCTCCCAACGGCGTTGCTCTGCGGCTCTTTCCTTCTCGTGTATGGCTTCAATTTTTCGGGTTGCGTTGTCGTGTGCCGCCATGAAATCTTCGGGACAGATGTTCTTCGGGTTACGGAGGTCTTGACCGAGTTTTTTGAGCATACGCAGATAGTCGCACCACATTGAGAGGTTGTCTATCTGATACTTGTGACGCTTGGCAATCAGATATGATGCCCAACATTCATCGGCAGTACGGGTATTGAAAAGAAAGTGTTTCATGACCTCAATCTCACCGCCTTTCATAAGGGTTTCAATTCTTGGGTCTGAAAGCAAGGCTTTGAAAAGACGCACGGGGGAGATGCCGTGGAAATCGCCCTTGAAGCCGTTACGTCTGAGTTGGGGCAATATCCTCATCTTTGGATATGCACAGCTTCTTGCCACCACATCATCGTATAGGCTGTTGTGCGGTCTTACCTCCATATCGCTGCCTAATGCCCACACATCGCAATAGCAGAAAAGGAAGCCACGGAGCAACGCCATGTCCGTAACCTTGCCGTCGGGTGAAATCCAACGCTGCACGACCTCGTGGCAGTAGAAACGCATCGGTTCGCCTTTCCTGCTCTCGCATCTGACCTGCGCCACGCGGATTACCTGATACCCTTTGCAGGTGGTTATCACGCTGAAATTCTGCGTTTCCTTGTAGATGCGTCTGCGTGTGTCCTGCACTTTGAGTTCGGCATGGCATTTGGGGCAGGTGCAGCCTTCAAGGGTGTCGCATAGTCCGCTGTCGCTGTGCCACTCGTGACCGCAGTCGGAACAGGTGATGTTCCCTTTCTTGGTGCGGTAGCCGATATGCTCAACGCAGTGGCGGTATGCCCAATCTATTTGTGTCGCTGATATGGGGCGAAGGTTGGCGGAAAGTCTTGCCACCTCTTTCTGTATCTTGGTCTTCGGTTTCATAAGCCTAAATCAAATAATGAGGGTTGGGGTTGGTTTTCTTTTCTCGCTGACGGTCTGTGGCGGTTCTGCAACTTGCGGAGTTCCTCCTCTTGGTATTTGCGGACAGCGTTCTGACGTGCCTCCGCCTTTTCCTCTGCCGTGAGTTTCACAACGTGGTTCACAACCACTTGGCAGTCCATCGGTTTGCCCACCTCTATCTCGTTTTCCTCATAGTAGTGGATGGCTTGCCCGAATATTTCTCCGTCCGTGAAACCGTTGCAACCGCTTTTCTGCACATAGTTCAGAATGTGGGTCACGCACTCGTCCATGTTCTTGGCAGGGTTGCGGTACTTCTTTGCAAATAGCGCATCTTCCTCCGCACGCTGTTCCAAGTACATATATATCGTTCTCTTGAAATGGTCTGTTCCTTTCATATCGCTGTCATTTTTAGATTATCTGTTTCAGTATCTCTCTCCAATAGGTCGGCTCTACCTCGCTGAGAAGGAAGTCCATGAAATCCCTCCGTGCGTCCTTGTTCAGTTCGTGGTACAATCTTCGGAAAGTTTCAAAATTGCCGTTGATGTACGTTTCCACCATATACACGAAGATGTTGTCCACCTCGTAATATCTGCACTGCTGCGCTGCCGTCTTGCTGTTTCTTTTTGCCATGTCGGTAAGGGTTAAAGGGTGAATAACCAAAGGATGAAGCCAAAGAAGGCAATGGTGGAAAGGATAGCCACGATTACACCTATCGCCACTCGGAACACTCCGTTTACAATCTCTCTGATGATGCCCCAAAGGATGCCGAACACCCCGAAGGCGGTGCGCATCATCAAGCCGCATATCGCCAACCCGATGTGTTGCGCCATTTGTCTGAAATTTGCCGTTGCCGTCATATCTTCGCTGTTTTTGATTTTTTTGTTTTTAATGCGGATTCAAGAGCTGAGGGAGTTGAGTTTCAAACTATCTTATCTGCCTCTCGTTTATCCGACATTTTTTTTATGCGTCTTTCTGTCGCATCGGTCGTTTTCGTTTCGGGTGCTTGAAAAGGTAGGGATTAGGGAATGCAAGGTTTTTCGGTCAAAATACTACCCGCAGGGCTGGAGATTTTTACCGAAAACAGGAGGCTTGACCTTGCTTTCCCGTCCAATCCCGGAATTACCTTTGCGCCCAGAACGAAAATGACTGACTGATGCGGCTTACTGAAAGGCGCAAAATGGAGGTAAACGAAAACAGAGGCAGATTGTGTAGAAAAAAACTTCAGGGGAAAATCCGTAAAAAAAAGAATCACCAAAAGGAAAAAGACATCACCGGAAGCGTGAAAAGGGCAAACCACAACAAAGGAAGTATGATTGTTTCCGATCCGACGGAACTTGTTCAGCCGGGTGGCAACAATCATTCTTCCCGGTTTGTCCGGCTGTGTGTGGGCGCCTGTTTCATTCATGGGGCAGGCTGACACACTCTGCATTCACTTTCCGCTTCCGGCAAAAGAGACAGCGAAAAAAGAAAAATCATTTGAAAACCCGTAAAAGCACCTCTTGGCATAGGCGCAAAAGAAAGGGGCATTGCTTCATCTGTCTAAACATCGTTTAGGCGTGAGGCAATGCCCTTTTCTCCAGCTATGCGGTAGTCGGCACACGTTTGTTCCAAACTCGTTTTGGGCAATGGTGTGCCGACGGACAATACCGCTTTTACGGAAAATTCTTATGAATGAGGGGATAAAAAACGGGAGTTTATATCAAAATCTCGAATTAAATAGCTACTTTTGCATACGAAGAGTTCTTTGAAGGTTACGCAACGCGCAGAAGGATAATGCAGTAGATAACTAACTAAATCGTAACCTATTACTATCAAGAGCAATTAACCTACGCTCATTTCCAATAAATTACACTCTTTTCGTAACTTCAGGTTGCAAAAGTATGAAAAAGAAAACATATCAACACCTTTTTTGTTCACAGCCTTTGGAATACTTTAGGTTTCTTCAGATTCTTTCATTGGAATGCTTAACCAGAACAGAGAGCCTTTGCCTTCTTCAGATTCCACTCCGATGCTTCCTCCGAACTTTTCGGCAATCATGGCGCAGATAGGAAGCCCTAGACCTGTTCCCTGGGCGAATGTATTCAGTTTGACAAAGCGGTCGAAAATCTTATCTTTCTTATCCTGAGGTATACCTATTCCAGTATCTTTTACATAGAAACGAATGGCTTTACCTAATTCTTCGATCGTATACCCAAAAGAAACAGATCCTTCAGGAGTAAACTTCAGGGCATTTGTCAGGAAGTTGTTCATGACTTGCATCAGCCGGTTACGATCTGTGTAAATCAGGCATTGAGGTAATTTTTCGTCAAATGAAATGCTGACAGCTTCGGATTTGTTCTTTAAAATCATCTGGCTGCAAATTTCTTCCATTAATTCATTAATATCAATCCGAGAATAGGTAAAATCCAGGGAGCCGGATTCGATCTTCGCCATATCGATGATATCGTTGATCAATTGAAGCAAGAGTTCGTTGTTTGTCGATATGATATGAATAAACTCTTGTTTCTCTACAGGATCATCCGTCTCTGCCAGTAAGTTGGAAAAGCCGACGATTGCATTGAGGGGAGTCCGGATTTCATGGCTCATATTTGCCAGGAAAGCCGATTTCAAACGGTTGGCTTCATCTGCTCTTTTCACCTCAT
Source organism: Parabacteroides caeci (assembly GCF_023656795.1). Classification (NCBI taxonomy): domain Bacteria; kingdom Pseudomonadati; phylum Bacteroidota; class Bacteroidia; order Bacteroidales; family Tannerellaceae; genus Parabacteroides; species Parabacteroides caeci. The sequence continues at coordinate 118,463 of NZ_JAMOKT010000014.1, read as the reverse complement.
ACATCAAATGTTCTATCCTTTTTTTATCGGATATATCTTCGACCTTCATTAGTCCGCCAACAATGTTGGTATCTGTATGGTCAAAAAGAGGGATGGCGCTGATCTCTACCGTTGTGTCTCCTTCGGTAAATTCGTGGCGGACCGATTCCCCTTTTGTTATAGCTTCACTGAGAGCGCAACGGGGACAAGGCTCCGTTCTTCCTCTGACTGTTTCATAGCAGATTTTTCCCGGAGTATAACGCCGACCTTTGGCTATTTTATGCAAGTTTGTGGTAGATTCCCATTGAACCCGGTATTCTTTATCTATATAGATGAGTCCGAAATTAATGCTGCTGAGCACCATGTTCTGGGTTTTGGCTGCATTTTCCAGTTTTTCTTTTGCCTCGATAAGTTCCCTTTCATATTCTTTCATCTGGGTAATATCCCAACGGGATACCAGGAGCAGGTGATTCTGACCGTGAGTCAGGATAGACTTATTTACAATCGTATTGTGAAAAACACCGTCCGGGGTTACATAATCTTCTTCAGCCCTGTAGTTCTTTCCTTCTTTGACCAGTTGTTCATCTATTTTCCGGTATCGCATTCCTCGTTCAGGACCAAAAATATCAAAATCAGAAAGTCCTACTATCTCTTCCCGGGGAGTACCGGATTGTAACTCTGCTTCTTTATTCCAGAATATATATTTATAGTCATCGTCGATATTTTTTACGAAAAGGGGAAAAGGCAGATTCTCTAAGATATCGAGGCTGAACAGCGCTTCTTTTTCTTTGTTGTTCTCCTGCATATCGTCCAATAGATCTTTATACTGTTTCTTTTCACAAACAAGTTTCCTGTTTTTGATTGCCAGTAAAACAACCAGGAGAGAGAGAACCAATATGAGTATCAGGTATCCTGCTGTTCCCGTGGGCAGCATTAATACTACTGAATTCATCAATACAAGTATGTTCATAGAGTGATATTTATTTGTCTTACCCTTTCTTTTTCGGCAAATTTATCATTTATATTTTAATTAATCTCTGAATACTGCTGAATTTCATAATATTTTCGCTATTGCAGCGCTAAATCTTAACACAATAAGCCTGCAACACACCTTGTAGTCTGAGAAAATAATTTTACATTTGAAGTTGTAAACTGAGAGAAAGTAAAGTATGAAGAAAGTAGCTGTTCTGGTAACCTTTTTGCTGATCGTCCTGCAAGCGGCCGATGCACAAAAGGTGGGACTGGTATTAAGTGGTGGAGGAGCTAAAGGTGCTGCACATATCGGAGTCATTAAAGCCTTAGAGGAGAATGATATACCTATTGACTATATAACCGGTACATCTATAGGCTCCATTATAGGTAGTTTATATGCCATGGGGTATTCTCCTGATGAGATGCTGGAATTAATGTTATCAGAAGAATTTAGTTACTGGCAGACCGGTACCGTAGAAAATGAATATAAATATTACTTTAAAAGACCGGACCCGACTCCTGAGTTCGGCCATTTCTCTATTGATATGACTGATTCATTGCAGATCAAGGCCAACTTTTTACCGCAAAGCCTTATCAATCCGATCCAGATGAATCAGGCGTTTATGGCATTGTTTTCGCAGGCTACCGCTAAAGCCGGATGGAATTTTGACAATTTGTTTGTCCCGTTCCGTTGTGTCGGTTCTGACATCTATAATAAAAAGGCTATCATATTCAAGAACGGAGATCTGGGAGATGCTGTCCGTGCTTCCATGACATTCCCTTTCTTTTTCCAGCCGATCTGGAAAGACAGCATTCCTCTGTTTGATGGTGGTATTTACGATAATTTCCCTGTCGGACCGATGAAAGAGGCTTTTCATCCTGATTTTATTTTCGGATCGACTGTTGCCGGAGGAAATAACAAACCTTCCAATAATGCTTATAATCAATTGGAAACGATGATTATGCAGAAAACGGATTATGATGTTCCGGAAGAAGATGGCATGATGGTAAAATTCAGTTTCCCGACTGTTTCATTACTGGACTTTCAAAAAGCAAAGGAATTGATGGATATCGGTTATAAACGTACGATGAGTATGATCGACTCGATCAAGCAAAGAGTGCCCCGCAGGGTTCCACTTACGGAAGTTAATATGCGTAGGGTTGCTTATAAGGAAAGTTTGCCGCCGCTGATCTTTCAGAATATATATGTAACCGGCGTTTCCGAATCGCAGCGTAAGTATATCGAGGCACAACTGCATCGTGATATGAATCATGAATTTTCGATGGAAGAATTTAAGCGGGCTTATTTCAAGATGCTCACTTCTTCGAAGATACGGGAAATTATGCCCCATGCCGTTTACAATCGCAGGGAGAAAAAGTTTGACCTCTATCTGGACGTAAAGATGAAAGAAGAAATAACGGTCGGTTTTGGCGGTAATATTTCATCGCATCAGGCGAATCAATTGTTTTTGGGATTGGGTTATCAGTATTTAGGCCGTTTTGCTGCCGATGTTAATTCAAACTTTCAGGTAGGTAATTCTTTCAGTGGAGTTATGCTAAACGGACGAATCTATTTGCAGACTAGGATTCCGACCTATCTTAACTGGCAGGGGGTATATTCCGATAAAAGATATCAGGAAAGTCAGTCGCTGTTTTACGAAGATGTGTTACCGGCCTTCATCAAACAAAAAGAATTGTATATGAAGCTAAAGCTGGGATTCCCGTTCTTGAACAGGGCAAAATCAGAAATCGGTTTTGCATACGGGCAATTGAATGATTACTATTTTCAGAGTAATAATATGTTGTTTCCTAATTCTAAATTCGATCATAGCTGGTACAATCTGTTCAGTGGTTCGCTGAGTATAGAACGGAATTCACTGGATGCTAAACAATACCCTATAGCCGGGCGGAAACAGTTCCTGATTGCTCAATATGTCACAGGTACTGAGAATTATGATCCGTCTCCAACATCTCAAAGTCAATCAATCAGAAAAAAGGTTTACAGCTGGTTACAGTTGAAAGGGGAGTGGCAGCACTATGAAACATTAAGTAACCGTTTCAATCTGGGATTCCAGGGAGAATTGGTCATATCCAGCAAAAACCTGATGAATAACTATACGGCATCGGTATTGCAAGCTCCGGCTTTTACGCCCACGCCGCATAGCCAGATTGTTTTCAATGAGGCTTTCCGGGCCAATCAGTATTTTGCAGCAGGCATTTCGCCAATCTATAAGTTTAGCAAATTACTTCATTTCCGTCTAGACTTGTATGGCTTTGCCCCTTTATATGAAATAAAGAAAGAAACTAATGCGGACAATCCTTATATGGCAGTTCCTTATTATGGCAAGTTTCTTCATTCATTTAAGTACATGGGGGAGGCTGCCCTGGTGTTACAGTTACCTTTTGCCTCTATCAGCCTGTATGCCAACGGATATAGTTATCCGGCAAAGAATTTCAACTTCGGACTGAATATCGGTTACTTGATCTTTAATCCAAAAATGTTAGATTAAATTGAAAAAAAGATGTACTAAAGTCTTGCAAGTTTAAAAGAAAACACTACCTTTGCACTCGCAATCACGAAACAATGGCCGCGTAGCTCAACTGAATAGAGTAGCTGACTACGGATCAGCCGGTTACAGGTTTGAATCCTGTCGCGGTCACCATTCGAGATTACAGTTTAAACAGAAATAAAGATTGGCCGCGTAGCTCAACTGAATAGAGTAGCTGACTACGGATCAGCCGGTTACAGGTTTGAATCCTGTCGCGGTCACGTAAAAATAAAAAGCGTTGAGATACTATCATCTCGACGCTTTTTATTTTACCTATCTTCTTATCATTTCAGTTTTTCCTTTTGCAGTGCATTTTTTAATATAAGTTTATCCAGAGATTGATTTTTCTGATTTACTGTTGCTAATGCACACCGTCTGACTACGTTGGCTATAGAACCTCCCGAAAGTTCTGTTTTGGCAGCCATGGTAATCAGGTCTTCGTCTACATCCTCCGGCCAACCTTTCAGCATCTTCCGCCATATTTCAGCGCGTAGTTCTTCAGTCGGCATTGGAAAGTAAATCACTGATTGGAAACGGCGGGAAAATGCTTCGTCGATGTTCGAACGTAAGTTTGTTGCCAGAATGACCATGCCGGGGAAGTCTTCTATACGCTGTAAGAGATAAGCCACTTCCTGATTGGCATGGCGGTCATTGGAGGTGTTGGTGGAAGTACGTTTGCCAAACAGGGCGTCTGCTTCATCAAAGAAGAGAATCCAGTTCCTGTTTTCAGCAAGATCGAACACTTTAGCCAGGTTCTTTTCCGTTTCCCCGATATATTTGGAAACGATCATGGATAGGTCTATCCGGTATACATCCATATTATTCTTCTTACCCAGCAATGTCGCTGCAAGTGTCTTCCCTGTACCCGGAGGACCGTAAAACAGCGAACGATATCCGGCTTTCAGGATACGCGACAACCCCCAGTCTTCCATGATGGTCTTGCCGGAAGAAATCCATGTATTGATCTCTTCCAGTTCAGTTGTCACCTGGTAGTCCAGCACCATGTCTTCCCAGTTCAGTTCCGTGGTGATACGTTTGGCAGGGAAGCCGGTGGTATAATCGGGTTTATATTCCACATCAAGTTGTACGCGGCTCAGAAATTCCTCAGATACACGGAGTTGGCTGCTGAGCAGCGGCTCTCCTTCGCCTGCACCTTCCAACCGCAGGATATTTTTTCCGTAAAACCAGTGGCTTTTTGAGAACATATGGATGACCTCCTTGCGTTTCTCCACGTCCTCCCCGGCAAGGATGAACGAAGCGGTTTCACCCGTAGGAAGGAATCCTCCGTGCGACAAACCTTTCCAACCGCCGAACTCGGTGTACTGGCGGTCAAAGTTCTTGTTCTGCACAAAGAAGATGTCCAGTATTTGCGGACAGATATGGGGCATCAAGGCGAGCATGATAACGATTCGTTCTTCAAAATTGGTGTCCGTTTGTCCCGTCACCGCCTCCATCCAGCCGTTTCGGGGCGGATACACATCCTTTAGCTGCTTGTACTCGGACTCCTGATGGAAGTAAAGCTGGATGGCGACAGTTAATACTTGGTTGAACCATTCAATATACTCACGCATAATTCTTCATTAAAGACTGTTCGCTTTTGCGCCCATCACGTCGGCTTCGTGTTCCAGTGCGATATTGTCATTCACCGGCATTCCGCCTACTTCGGTGGTAGGTTCCACACGACCGGCCATCTGCTGGGCCACGTGCCATGCCTCATGGGGCAAGTGTTGTTCTTGTCCCGGAGCTACATGGATGTCTGTACCTTGTGTATAGGCGAGCGCCTGTACTGTAGCCGGCTTGTCCGAATTATAATGTACCTTTACATCATCCATCGCGAGGCCGGAAAGTTCTTCCACGCCAACTTTCAAGTGGTCGGGCATGCCGGTTTCACTCTTTTTCTGAACGGGAGCTTCAAACCGGCCTTGCAGGGCGGTTTCGTCTTCATCTACTTCGCGCTGGACTGGCTGTTCAAATTTACCTTGAAGCATGTCTTCTTCATCCTCTTCCCGCTGGAGAGCTTGATTGAACTTGCCTTGCAGGGTATCTTCTTCGTCTTCTCCCATCTGTTGCAAGACCGGGTTCATCGGACGGTTATCCACGAATTGCAATGTGCCGCCACCATCCAGTTTCTGCTGGATGGTGCGGGCCGTCTTTTCTTGATATACTTTTTCAGTTGCCATTTTATATATTTTATTCTTCGTCAATTTATTGGAATTTTTGTTTCCCGTGCCATATGACCTGCACATACTTCTTCAACCACGGAAGACGTATCTGCCTGAAACTCCACGGAACGGATTCAAGCAGAATGTCATGCGTCTTTTCTACCATCGTTAGCAGCCACCGTTCCTCCTGCTGTTCCAATGTACCGCTGCGAGCGATGAAGCTCTGGCGGAAGCCCCTTACCGATGTGCCGTCCATACTTGGCCAGTTAGCCTTTATGCCTGCCACCATGGAGTCGACGGTCTGCTTTTCTTCACTGGTAAGAGGCAGCTGTTTCGGGATCGGTATATGTTGGAGCAATCCGACAAGAAGCCGGTTGAAGGCCAGTTCTGTTTCTCGGTATTCCCGTTCTTCCCCGTAGACGATATATTGCAGTAGGAATACGGCGCGGATTTTCAAAGCCGTATTCTTGAGCGATTTCTGTTCATCATCCAGATAGCCGAGCATGGCGAATAGTCGGCTGAGCCAGGGGGCGAGCAGGCAAAGGCCGGCATTTTCCACCAGAAGGAACTCCGGAGCTTCTGTCGCTTCGTCCGTTCCGACTCTCCCGTCCATTGACAGTTGCAACGTCTCACATAGTTGCAGCAATAATTTCTCCTTCACGACTTCCTTCTTTTCCGGCAGTAACTGCACCCATGAACGGACCGTTTCTTCGGGACTTCCATATGTAACAAAGGAACAAAAGAAAGTCATCCGGGAAAAGAAGAAACAGGTCCGGGAACTAGAGCAGCACCGTGACAAGTTGATGGAATACGACAACCATCTTGACACTCTTGGAGAACGCAACTCCTATTCCAAGACCGATCCTGAAGCCACCTTCATGCGCATGAAAGAAGACGCCATGAGAAACGGACAGACCAAGCCCGGATATAATCTGCAAATAGGTACCCAGAACCAATTCCTCATAGACTTCCGACTGTTTCCCAACCCAACCGATACACTGACCCTCATACCTTTCTTCCACTCCTTTGAGCAACGCTATAACCGCTTACCAACTGTGGGTGTGGCAGATTCCGGTTACGGCTCGGAAGAAAATTACCGGTTCATGAGGGGATAATGGGATAGAAGCCTTTGTCAAGTACAACTACTTCCATAAAGAACAGCGTCCCCGTTATACTCCCAATCCATTCCATACGGAGAGTCTCCATTACAATGCGGAGGAGGATTATTACGTTTGTCCTATGGGGCAGCACATGAACCGTATAGGAACCAGACGTGACAAAACAGCTAGCGGATACGTCACCGAAAGTGCCCGGTATAAAGCACAAAGATGTGAAGGGTGTCCTTTACGTGGCAGTTGCTTTAAAGCCCGGGGGGAACCGTATTATAGAAGTCAACCACCGGTTAAACCAATACAAACGACAGGCACGGGAAAGGTTACTCTCGGAAGAAGGCATCAGGCATAGGGGAAGGTGATGTATAGAACCGGAAGCAGTTTTTGGACAAATGAAACACAACATGGCATACAGAAGGTTCCGGCATGTGGGAGAAGACAAGGTGACTATGGACTTTGCCTTCTTCGCCATTGCCTTCAACATTAAGAAAATGTGTTCCCGGATAGCGAAACACACCCAAAACGGGGAGAATATATCTCTTAGGGGGCTGTTTTTATTCGTATGGCAGATTTTACCAGACAAAAATCGCATATGGGAAAGAATTACGCAAAAAACGGTCGCTTGAAAACATTCATCTCTCAGTCAATACAAAAAGAAAGGCTGTGTCGTAAATCTTAATTACGACACAGCCTCTTTTTGTTTTAGCAGATTAAATCTGCTTCGTATGTTACACTATTTATTTTAAATTCAGCACACTCTTATCGCCTGTAATTTCTACTTTTGCAGGAGTGGATTTACGAGTGCAGTAGTCAAACTCTGCCGATTTATCGCCGCTAAACGATTTCCATTTCAGTTTCAGCTTAACAGTCTTACCTTCTGTGTCCGGCAGTTCATCCAGTTTGAAAGCGACCAATCCGTCACCTTCCGTTCCGTAGACATCTCCGTAAGCATTGTGACGAAACTCTACTTCATAAGGATTAGCCGGATCTTTACTTACCAGTAAGTTTACGAAATGAGCCTTGCTACGATCTCCCCACAATGTTCTGAAACGGAGTGTCAGGTAGCCATCTTCTGCAATTGTTACCCAGTCCTTAATCATTTCTACTGGGTCTGTTCCATATACAGAATCGTTATCCACTCCCAGATCCGGAGCGATTTGTTTTGTCAGAATACTGTCTATCCAATTAACATGGACAGCTTTAGTATAGCCTTCACTAGGTTCGTTTACTACACTGAAATTGACCAGTGCTCTAACTTCTTTATCTCCGTAAGGCGAAGAAGTCAAGTTTGCCGGTAATAATGTTGTTGAGTCATCCAATTGCAGGAAGAATGAGTTATCACTAACCGGTTTTACTGTCACAAGGGCGTTTGGCGTTAGATACCCATAATAATAGTTATCATCATCATCCAAACAAGATTGAAAGGTTAAAGAAGTAAATAAAACTCCCGTGGCCATTAAAAATAATTTCAACGTCTTCATAGCTTAATATCACTAAATTATTAAATTGTTTATACCAATGAAGATGGATAAGAGCCTGAAAATGCTGCAAGAGAAGTTGATAAAATATATTAATAGAAATTTATACACCTATTGTATCTCCTGATCAAAGAGAATAGGTATGCCTTGTAGTCCTGCGAAAGATTGTGCCGGTTTTCCTTGCGTGACCACCACAAAGGCTTGCCTTACAAGTTTGTTGGCGACAGCAACGACCGCAACCTTGCCTGGCTTGCCATTAGACCGCAAACAGTCGAAACATGCCTTGCACTCGGTGTTGCACCTAAGTGATGAGAATGCCGCCACATAGAGCTGGCTTCTGAGGCTTGAATCCCCGTTCCGGTTGATGTGACCTTTGACATTGACTGACGTACCGGATTGTTGATAAGTAGGCGACAAGCCCAAGTAACGGGTAAGTTGCTTGGCGTTATCAAAGTAGGTAAACCCACCGGTGGCTACGATGAGCGCGGCTGCCAGCGTTAATAAAAGTCCGGAAAAGTGTTAAATTTAAACCTGGCAAACAGTTGCTGGAGGCTTTAAATAAGTAGGAGGAGGCTGTTTAATAAATCTTTTATTAATATTCGGCACTTGAACAGAGATGTTTTGTCAATTTTTGTTGCTCATGATATAATTATTTATATTTTTGTGCTTCGATTTAATAATAAGAAATATCAAAAGTAAAATGAAAGAGTTAGTAGAGAAAATTAATGCAGCGATTGCAGAATTTAGCACAAATGCTAATGCACAGGTTGAAAATGGTAACAAAGCAGCAGGTACACGTGCTCGCAAAGCTTCTTTGGAACTTGAGAAGTTACTGAAAGAATTTAGAAAAGCATCTATCGAAGCAGCTAAATAAAATTTTATTTCAGTTATAAGAGAAGGGGGTGTGTCAAAATGTACATATCCCCTTAATTGTGTTGCAAAGCATGTAAAACAAAGAGTCAAAAAAACGTTATAAACAGAATAAAATGTTTCCTTTGTAGAGTTGTTCGTTTTAAGAGCTATCAAACATGGAGAGTGACTGATTGACCTAATAAACCTTGACTATACAAAGGCGGGATGAAGCCATAGCCCAAGAGAACTCCGCCAAAGACACCCCCGTAGAGTTCACTCCCGCCATGCTCTCAGATATAGTGAATGAACTTAAAGAGGTGCTGGAACACCAGCCTGTAACAAAGGACAAGGAACAAAAGAAAGTCATCCGGGAAAAGAAGAAACAGGTCCGGGAACTAGAGCAGCACCGTGACAAGTTGATGGAATACGACAACCATCTTGACACTCTTGGAGAACGCAACTCCTATTCCAAGACCGATCCTGAAGCCACCTTCATGCGCATGAAAGAAGACGCCATGAGAAACGGGCAGACCAAGCCCGGATATAATCTGCAAATAGGTACTCAGAACCAATTCCTCATAGACTTCCGACTGTTTCCCACCCCAACCGATACACTGACCCTCATACCTTTCTTCCACTCCTTTGAGCAACGCTATAACCGCTTACCAACTGTGGGTGTGGCAGATTCCGGTTACGGCTCGGAAGAAAATTACCGGTTCATGAGGGGATAATGGGATAGAAGCCTTTGTCAAGTACAACTACTTCCATAAAGAATAACGTCCCCGTTATACTCCCAATCCATTCCATACGGAGAGTCTCCATTACAATGCGGAGGAGAATTATTACGTTACAAACGGCAGGCACGGGAAAGGTTACGCCCCCCCCTTTTTCGTTAAAAGAGATTGTACATGTGAACAATGTGAAATTAATATTGTTAGATGAAAGTTAAAACAATATTAATCAATCTAAAACGACAAAAGTATGATACCTAGCACTGAATTGGAAAATGGTAAAGTTGAATTAATTCGTGAAATACTCGATATCAGTGATATACATGATATTGATTTACTCAAAGAATACAATAAAGAACTAGCCGATTCTTTAACACAGGAGCTAACTCCGGATGCTGGAACAACGATTAAATAAAATAATGCATCTGTCATTCAAAAAAACTCTATGAGCAGATAGGGGTATTTTCTTTTTTTCTGTCTCATAGATGAAGTTGAATTTAAAAATGGAGAAAAATGGAAACAGTTGAAAGAGAAAAAGCACCTATGTTGTGGTACTGGAGTATTCCTGAAAATGGTATGGATATAGAAGATTGCGAAAAGATCGCAAAGGAAAATCTCGTTAACAGGCCGAATAACAGATATATGGAAATGCATATTGCTTTCGTTTGAAAAGTATAATACAGAGAGAGTTTAAGGCATGTAGAGTATCAAAAAAGATACATACATGCCTTTTTAGTATTTATTAGTATATGATTCTGGAACATAAATAAATGACGTTTTGTTATAATATCGAATAAAATATAGTTCTCTACAGAGATAATTTTCAGGGATCGTTTAAATAACCCTAGAAAAAAATAGCAGAAAATTATTCTGTAGTCAGAACCAAATAAAGCATATCATTGTTATAATGATAAACAGAGCTTGAAAAAAGATTCTGTAATAATTATGTTAGTAGTATTTGTTTTTTCATATAAGTAGAGTTTGTTATTTGTTTGGTCCGTATGTAACTGTGAAGTTATATACGGATTTTTTATGCCTGAATAGTTCCTGATATCTTTTTGTTACTATTTTTTATAATTACCATTATGTTTAATAGGATTGTAAGAAGTTATCCTGGGACTATCCCACGCAAATTATTTTCAACTTTTATTGACAAAATTATGTTGTATGTTAAATAACTATTCTAACTTCGCACCGCGATGAAAAAAGTATTGTTGATAGTGTCGTTTCTGTTTCTGCTTCTTTTGAATATGCAGATAAAGACTGAAGATGAAAATATTTTGTCTCCTGAGAAAACGACTTTTGTTTGCAGTAAGGAAAAACATCCATTCCAGGACGAGTTAAAGAATTATGATTTAAGTCAAAGCTATCATTCAGTCTATTGTCTTACTACTCGTAGTCAGGTGTTGCCAACCCGATGCGAACGTCCGTTTAAAGTGACTACCCGTCTTTTGGAGTTGTTTCTTCAGAAGGAACAAAATATTCTGAATAAAGTATCTGAAACATTTTTAATATCACAATCTGTAAAATTCTCCACTCTTCGTATACGATCAGGCCATTGGGTCTACGTACTACGGAAAATAATTATTTAGTTTAACATCTTTCTTTTTGTTCTTTTTTATTGTCTGCACGTGAATTGGCAGATAATGACTAATCATGTACCCTAATTAAGGTATTATATTGGATTTTAAATTAAATAATTATGTTAAGTCTATTACTTTCAACCCTTGAAATGATGGCTCTGACCTTCATTATCGGTTTTGTTGTTGCCGGTGTAATCAAGCTTATTGCTGTTTGGGCCGACTCCCTGGAATTTCACCATTCCCACAGTGATGAACTGATGCAATTCGGCAAACTAAATAAATTGCGTGCCAAAATTGGTGAAATATTAGGGCTGGATGTGGTAAATAATGAAGAAGATGTGACTGATGACGAACGCGAAGAATTCCGTCGTGGCGTAAACAGCGATCTTCTCCATATAAAACCGTCCGGATATTATCATGGCGTAAGTCATGGCGCTTCTCATTTGGATCTGATGGATTATTACTATCCACAGGATACTCGCATTATGTACCTCAAAAAAGAGGAACAGCTAATGAGAAAGAACAATACAAACAAAAAGGAGAATCCTTCTATCGAAAAATAAAAACAGATATGGAAAATGTTGATTTTTTTAGTTTGTTCCAAGGCTTTGGAACAATGGTTGCCGGTGGATGGATACTGGCTGTTGCGCGTGTTTTTTTGATTACACTTGGCGGTCTACTCGTTTATTTAGGCTGGAAAGGAGTCCTGGAGCCGATGGTTATGATCCCGATGGGGCTAGGAATGGTTGCAATCAATTGTGGTACTTTAATCATGCCGGAAGGTGTATTAGGTAATTTATTCCTGGATCCTATGCTTTCCGATACAGACGAGTTGATGAATACAATGCAGATTGATTTTCTTCAACCCGTATATACACTGACTTTCAGTAATGGTTTGATTGCCTGTTTCGTGTTTATGGGTATTGGAACATTACTGGATGTGGGCTTTCTGCTTCAGAAGCCTTTTGCCAGTCTTTTCCTGGCTCTCTGTGCGGAATTGGGAACTTTTCTGACGTTGCCTATTGCCAGCGCCTTTGGTTTGTCTTTAAGTGAGAGCGCTTCTGTTGCGATGGTTGGCGGTGCAGATGGTCCGATGGTTTTGTTTACATCCCTGATCCTGGCCAAACATTTATTTGTTCCTATTACTGTTGTTGCTTATTTATATCTGGGACTGACCTACGGAGGATATCCTTATCTGGTCAAACTCCTGATCCCGCAGCGTTTGCGTGCCATAAAAATGACCACTACAAAACCTCCCAAAAACTACGATGCTAAAGTTAAACTGGCTTTTTCTGTTATTTTGTGTGCTGTTTTATGCTTTTTATTCCCTGTGGCCTCTCCCCTTTTCTTTTCATTGTTCCTGGGCGTTGCCGTTCGCGAATCAGGCATGAAGCATATTTATGATTTTGTCAGTGGTCCGTTATTGTATGGTTCGACTTTCATGTTGGGGCTGTTATTGGGTGTATTGTGCGATGCTAAGTTGTTACTCGATCCCAAGATCTTGAAATTATTGGTATTAGGAATTACAGCATTGTTATTGTCTGGTATCGGAGGTATCATTGGCGGATATATCATGTATTTCATTAAACGCGGAAATTATAACCCGGTAATCGGTATTGCTGCTGTCAGTTGTGTTCCTACTACTGCCAAAGTAGCGCAGAAACTGGTAAGTAAAGAGAACCCGGACTCTTTCATTTTAGGTGATGCGTTAGGTGCTAATATTTCAGGTGTTATTACGTCTGCAATTATTACAGGTATTTATATAACGATTATCCCTTATCTGTAAAGGGCTGTATCCACTACGATAGAAAATAGCTGTTCCCGAGTATAAACAAAAAAATAGCCATCTCAACAGAGACGGCTATTTTTATATATAATGAAATGATTATTATTTGTTCATTTCAGCTTCGATAGCTTCCAGTTCCGGACCCATGTTCAGATTATAATAGATACCTCTTAAAGCAACCATATATTCTGATTCGCCAGGTTTCATTTCGTGAGCTTTCTGGAAATAAGGAAGAGCTTGTTTGAAAAGATCTTTTGCAATAGTCAATTCTTCCTGATATTTCTTGCTATCATTGATCATGTTAGCTTCACCCTGTTTGTTTACAGCCTGGTTGTAATATATACGTCCCAAAGCAGACATCGATTCAACACTTTCCGGATTGACTTCTAATGCTTTCTTGAATGTTTCTTCAGCTTTAGCGTAATCTTTAGTACCTGTTTCGTAAACAATACCCAGTGCATGATACAACTGGCTTTCAGAAGGTTTCTGTGCAATTGCAGTATTCAGATAACTTATTGCTTTTTCGTTCTGACCTGAACGGATGTAAGTGTCAATCAAACTCATCAGGAAGAAGTCTTCATTGGGGAATTTTGAATAACCTTCTTCAAGAGTCTTAACATGGTTTACACTGTCACCTGCCTGTTGGTATTCGTAAGCCAAATACTGGTAAATATCATTCAGTCTGAAATCTGTGCTCTTTGCGCGTTCCAGAGCTTTGATTGCTGTAGGAGAATCCTGCAATTGAGTAGCTGCAACTGCTGCATAGAACTGAACAGTCATGAAAGTAGAATCTTTTTCAGCAGTCTGAGTTCCTTCGAACATAGGCAGTTCTGAGATTTCCAGATACTGGTTGAAGAAATCGTAAGCTTTCTTATAATCTTTCTGATCGAAATAATAAGCGCCACCATTGAAATAATATACGTGGTCAGCACCTAAAATACTCTTAATGTCTTTAGAATATTTAGGTTTGATTTTACCTTTTTCGTTAGGAAGCTGATCCAGTTCGTAAGCCTTCTTAAAATAAGGAAGGATAGCACCTAATGCTTCGTACATAACCGGTTCATTCGGCTGTTGTCCTAAAATCTGTTTTGTTCTTTCAGCACTGAACTGCTGGTCTTCGATGAAACCTGCAACATACCATGCCTGGGCGTCATCCTTTGTTTCAGGATTTTCCAAAGCACCTTTGATTAAGGCTCTTGCTTCAGTGAAGTCTGCCTTGTCTCCTTTTGCTATTCCTTGCGCCTCCTTAACGGCTTTCTTTTGAGCGAAAGAGGCAGATGATGCTGCAACACATAGTGCAACTGTTAATAATAATCGTTTCATTGTGATAGTAATTTGAGATTAATATTTCTATTTGTTTAAATTATTCATTTGTTGTCTCTTCAGTATCATTTGCGATATCTTCAGATCCATCAAAACCGGTTAATTCTTCATTATTTTCATTCTGAGCATCCAGTTCAGCGCTTTCTTCATCTACCTGCTCATCCGGTTCGGACAATACCTTACATACCGAGGCTATTTCATCATTACGTTTACCCAGGTTAATCAGGCGAACACCTTGAGTTGCACGGCCGATGACGTTCAAATCTGTTACTTTCATACGGATAGCGATACCTGACTTGTTAATGATCATGATGTCATTTTCCTCTGTCACATTCTTGATGGCAACCAGTTTACCTGTTTTATCAGTAATGTTGATCGTCTTGACACCTTTACCGCCACGGTTAGTCATTCGGTAATCTTCCACATTCGAACGTTTTCCGTAACCCTGTTCAGATACGACCAGTACAGTATCGGTCTCCTTATTCTTGATACATACCATACCTACCACTTCGTCGGAAGGATCATTATCCAATGTCATACCTCTAACGCCGGAAGCAGTACGTCCCATGACGCGAACCGCACTTTCGTGGAAACGAATAGCCCGTCCGTTACGGTTAGCAATCAATACTTCGTTGTCTCCGTTGGTCATACATACTTCGATCAGGCCGTCGTCTTCACGCAATGTGATCGCATTTACGCCATTCTGACGCGGACGTGAGTATGCTTCAAGCAATGTTTTCTTGATAACACCCTTCTTGGTACAGAACAACAGATAATGTGAATTGATAAATTCGGTGTCAGTAGTCAGCTTCTTCACGCGGATAAAGGCGTTTACTTTATCATCCGCTTCAATGTTCAATAAGTTCTGGATAGCTCTACCCTTTGC
This sequence comes from Parabacteroides caeci, assembly GCF_023656795.1. Taxonomy (NCBI): domain Bacteria; kingdom Pseudomonadati; phylum Bacteroidota; class Bacteroidia; order Bacteroidales; family Tannerellaceae; genus Parabacteroides; species Parabacteroides caeci. The sequence goes on along the minus strand of NZ_JAMOKT010000014.1, from coordinate 103,050 downwards.
ATTCTTAGCTCCTTCCGGAATTTCATATACTTTCAGCCAGTAGCACTTGCCTTTTGCTGTAAAGATCAACAAAGTGGCATGCATAGAAGCCGGATAGATATATTCCACGAAGTCTTCGTCGCGTGTTACCGAGCCTTTCGCTCCTACTCCGCCGCGTCCTTGTGCACGGAATTCACTCAGCGGCGTACGTTTGATGTATCCCATGTGGGAAATAGTGATGATCATTTCATCATCGGCATAGAAATCTTCAGGATTCAGTTCTTCGGAAGCATATACGATATCTGTTTTACGTTCGTCGCCAAACTTATCTTTTACTTCTTGTAATTCTCCTTTGATAACGTCCATACGAACATCTTCATTTTCAAGAATCTCTTTCAAACGGGCGATCAACTTTTCAATTTCTTCGTATTCTGCACGCAGTTTGTCCTGTTCCAGTCCGGTCAACTGGCGAAGTCTCATTTCAACGATTGCACGTGCCTGAACATCCGATAAAGAGAAACGTTCCATTAAACGTTCGATGGCTTCGTTCGGGCTCTTGGATGATTTGATGATAGCAATTACTTCGTCGATATTATCAGAAGCAATGATCAAACCTTCCAGGATATGCGCTCTTTCTTCAGCCTTCTTCAGTTCGAAACGGGTACGACGGATAACAACTTCATGGCGATGTTCAATAAAAGCCTTGATCATATCCTTCAGGTTTAACTGTCTAGGACGGCCGTTAACCAAAGCGATATTGTTTACGCTGAAAGAAGATTGCAGGGCAGTCAGCTTATATAATTTATTCAGTACAACGCCTGAATTGGCATCACGTTTCACGTCGACGACGATACGCATACCGTTACGGTCTGACTCATCGTTTACATTAGAAATACCTTCGATACGCTTGTCATTAACCAGGTCGGCTATATACTTGATCAGTTCTGCCTTATTAACAAGGTAAGGGATTTCAGTGATAATAATCTTTTCGTGATTATTTTCTACTTCAATTTCTGCTTTACCACGAAGAATGATACGTCCTCTACCGGTTTCGAATGCTTCTTTTACACCGGCATATCCGTAAATTGTGGCACCAGTCGGGAAGTCGGGAGCTTTGATGTATTGCATCAATCCTTCTACATCAATATCTCCGCGAGCGTCGATATAGGCAATACATCCGTCGAGTACTTCACTCAAATTGTGTGTCGGCATATTGGTTGCCATACCAACAGCGATACCTGAACCACCATTTACCAGCAGGTTAGGAATACGGGTCGGCAATACAGTCGGTTCTTTCAGCGTGTCATCGAAGTTTAACTGAAAATCTACCGTATCCTTCTCGATATCCCGGAGCATTTCCTCGGCAAGTTTACTTAATCTTGCCTCCGTGTAACGCATAGCGGCAGGACTGTCACCGTCCACTGAACCGAAGTTACCCTGTCCATCAACCAACGTATAACGCATCGACCATGTTTGTGCCATACGAACCATTGCGAAATAGACGGACGAGTCACCATGTGGATGATATTTACCTAAAACTTCACCAACAATTCTCGCAGATTTTTTATAAGGTTTGTCGGATGTATTACCCAATTCATTCATTCCAAATAAAATACGACGATGAACCGGTTTAAAACCATCCCTAACATCCGGAAGGGCGCGCGAAACAATAACAGACATTGAATAGTCAATGTACGCCGATTTCATTTCCTCCTCGATGTTAATCTTAATAATTCTGTCTTGATCAACCATTTAGTTTTATATTAATTACACTCAATATCTCATCTTTTAAAAAGTGCACTAAGGTAACGCTTTTCCCATTATCACGAAAGTTTTTACGCTGAAATTTTATTATTCAGAAATATTGGGTTTTTCTTAAGGAATAATGGCATGAAATTTGTTAGGTATATATAGAGAGTTTATTAATTTTGCATTCACAGTACATTATTATAATAGATAAGGATTCATATAGTATGAAAAATAATTATTCGAAAAGGCTGATCGACGTTATAGAATATAGCCGCGAAGAAGCCGCCAGGCTTCAGAACAGTTATATCGGGCCGGAACACTTAATGCTTGGTATCATCCGCGACGGTGATGGCAAAGCCATGCAGTTACTGCATGATTTGCATGCCGACGTACTCGATATAAAGAAGAGGATTGAGCAGGAGATCAAAAATACATTTGAAACTGAAGAGTCTGAATTACACGATATAGCCATCAGTAAAACAACTGAACGCGTATTGCGCATGAGTATGCTGGAGTCACGTTTGTTTAAAACAGATGAGACAGGTACGGAACATCTGCTTCTTGCTATTCTGAAAGAAGAGTTCAATGTTGCCGCCAAAGTATTGGGTGAAGCCGGTATAAACTACCGTAACGTATATAACGATCTGGCAAACGGAACAAACATGAACCGTATGGAAGAACTGGAAGAGATAGACGAAATCAGTGACGGTTATACAGATGACGAGGACGATGAAGAAGAAGATTTCTCTTCACGTAAGGAATCCCCCCGCTCCTCTTCAGGTACCGGTGCCGCACAGCCCAAGTCACCGAACGATACTCCGGTATTGGACAACTTCGGTACGGATATGACACGTGCCGCTGCCGAAAACCGCCTGGACCCGATCGTTGGTCGTGAGAAAGAGATTGAACGCCTGGCACAGATTTTAAGCCGGCGTAAAAAGAACAATCCGGTACTGATCGGTGAACCGGGTGTGGGTAAATCTGCTATTGTAGAAGGACTTGCCCTGCGCATTATCCAGCGTAAAGTATCACGTGTGTTATTCGATAAGCGGGTAATCAGTCTGGATATGGCCTCTATCGTGGCCGGAACAAAATACCGCGGCCAGTTTGAAGAACGTATCAAAGCAATTTTGAACGAACTTTCAAAGAATCCGAACATCATCTTGTTTATCGATGAAATCCATACCATTGTCGGAGCAGGATCGGCTTCCGGTTCTATGGACGCTGCCAATATGCTGAAACCGGCGCTGGCACGTGGTGAAATACAATGTATCGGTGCTACGACGCTGGATGAATATCGTAAAAACATTGAGAAAGACGGTGCCTTGGAACGTCGTTTCCAGAAAGTGATCGTCGACCCGACAACAGCAGAAGAGACATTGCAGATCCTGAAAAATATCAAGCCCCGTTATGAAGAACATCACAATGTGATCTATACGGACGAGGCGCTGGATGCTTGTGTAAAGCTGACAGAACGATATATCAGCGACCGTAATTTCCCGGATAAGGCAATCGATGCTCTGGACGAGGCCGGTTCTCGCGTACATATATCTAATATTACAGTACCGAAGAGTATCGAGGAACTGGAAGCAAAAATAGAAGATACGAAAACCGAAAAACTGGCTGCCGTAAAGTCACAGAACTTCGAACTGGCTGCAAGTTTCCGTGATAAAGAACGTCAGTATCTGTTGCAGCTGGAAGCAGCGAAAGCTAAGTGGGAACAGGAATTGCAGGAACATCGTGAAACAGTGGACGAAGACAAAGTAGCCGAAGTGGTAGCCATGATGTCAGGCGTACCTGTTCAACGTATTGCCAAAGCAGAAAATCTGAGACTGCTGGAAATGGCTGACAACTTGAAGAAGCAGGTAGTCGGCCAGGACGATGCCGTCCAGAAGATCGTAAAAGCGATCCAGCGTAACCGTGTAGGATTGAAAGACCCGAACAAACCGATCGGAACCTTCATGTTCCTCGGCCCGACGGGTGTAGGTAAAACTCACTTGGCTAAAAAGTTGGCTGAATATCTGTTTGATTCGGCTGATTCATTGATTCGTATCGATATGAGTGAATATCTCGAAAAGTTCGCGGTTTCCCGCCTGATCGGTGCGCCTCCGGGATATGTAGGTTACGAAGAAGGTGGCCAGCTGACGGAAAAGGTTCGTCGTAAACCCTACTCCGTTGTATTGCTCGACGAGATCGAAAAAGCGCATCCGGATGTATTCAACTTGCTGTTGCAGGTATTGGACGAAGGTCGCCTGACTGACAGTCTTGGCAGACGGATCGACTTCAAGAATACGATCCTGATCATGACTTCCAATATCGGAACACGTCAGCTGAAAGACTTCGGCCGTGGTGTCGGATTCAGTTCGCAAGCAGCCGGCGAAATGGATAAGGACTTCTCTCGCGGCGTGATTCAGAAAGCACTGAATAAAGCATTCGCTCCTGAATTTCTGAACCGTGTCGACGATATCATCATGTTCGACCAGCTTGATAAAGATGCGATCCACAAGATCATTGATATTGAGTTACAAGGACTTTACAAACGTGTTTGTGGTCTGGGCTACGAACTGGTACTTACCGACGAGGCAAAAGATTTCATTGCAACGAAAGGCTACGATGTGCAGTTTGGCGCCCGTCCGCTGAAGCGTGCCATCCAGAAATATCTGGAAGATGAAATGGCCGAGTTGATAATCCGTGCATCCGTTGGCGAAGGCGACAAGATCGTTGTAGACTTCAATAAAGATGAACAGAAAATAGTAACATCCGTACAAAAGAAAGGACAGGAATAAGTCGTTTCTTCCGGTAATAAAGTCAAAATGTCAGATAGAACCTATCTGGCATTTTTTTTGTTTATATCGTAACGTCAAACGAATTATTATAACATTAAAAATATAAACAAAATGGCTAAACAAGGAAACATAGGTGTTACAAGTGAGAACATCTTCCCTATCATCAAGAAGTTTTTGTATAGTGATCACGAAATCTTCCTTCGTGAATTAGTGTCGAATGCTGTAGATGCTACACAGAAATTGAAAACCCTGGCATCTGTCGGTGAATTCAAAGGAGAGCTGGGCGACCTGACCGTTCAGGTTAGTTTCGATGACAAGATCATCAAGATTTCTGACCGTGGTATCGGTATGACAGCCGAAGAAATTGACAAATACATTAACCAGATCGCATTTTCCGGTGCTGAAGAGTTCGTAGAAAAATACAAGAACGATGCAGCCGCCATCATCGGACATTTCGGTCTTGGTTTCTATTCTTCTTTCATGGTTTCAAAGAAAGTGGAAATTGTAACCAAATCTTATAAAGAAGGCGCTGTTCCTATGAAATGGAGTTGCGACGGCACTCCCGAATATACGTTGGAAGAAACACAGAAAGACGACCGTGGTACAGATATTATCCTGTATATCGACGACGAAAACAAAGACTTCCTGAATAAAGACAAGATCAGCGGCCTGCTGACAAAATACTGCCGTTTCCTCCCCGTTCCTATCGCATTCGGTAAAAAGCAGGAATGGAAAGACGGTAAATATGTCGATACCGACGAAGATAACATCATCAACGATATCACTCCGGCATGGGTTCGCAAACCGGCCGATATGACTGATGAAGACTATAAGAAATTCTACCGCGACCTGTATCCAATGTCGGAAGAACCGTTGTTCTGGATTCACTTGAATGTGGATTATCCGTTCAACCTGACCGGTATCCTCTACTTCCCGCGCATCAAGAGCAACCTCGACCTGCATCGTAACAAGATCCAGTTATACAGCAACCAGGTATTTGTAACCGATTCCGTAGAAGGTATCGTTCCTGAATTCCTGACATTGTTGCACGGTGTACTCGATTCTCCGGATATTCCATTGAACGTTTCCCGTTCTTATTTACAGAGCGACCAGAACGTGAAAAAGATCTCCAATCATATCACAAAGAAAGTGGCCGACCGCCTGGAAGAAATGTTTAAAAACGACCGTCCTCAGTTCGAAGAAAAATGGGATAGCTTGAAACTGTTTATCCAGTACGGTATGCTGAGCGACGAAAAGTTCTATGATCGTGGTGCCAAGTTCGCCCTTCTGAAAGACGTAGACGGTAAATATTATACATTTGAAGAATATAAAGCATTGGTGGAAGCCAACCAAACAGATAAGGAAGGCAACCTGATCTATCTGTACACTACGAATGTAAACGACCAGTACAGCTATATCCAGGCTGCTAAAGATAAAGCATATAGTGTATTGATTATGGACGGCCAGCTGGATGTCCATGCTATCAGCCAGATGGAGCAGAAATTCGACAAAACCCGTTTTGTTCGTGTGGACAGCGATACGATCGACAATCTGATCCGTAAGGATAACGTTGGTCAGGTTACACTGAATGAAGACCAGAAGAATGCTTTGCAGGAAATGTTCAAAAGCCAACTGCCGAAGATCGAAAAGACCGATTTCATCGTTACATTCGAAGCATTGGGTGAAAACTCTAATCCGGTTATGCTGACCCAGAGCGAATACATGCGTCGTATGCGTGAAATGTCTGCTATGCAGCCGGGAATGTTATTCTACGGAGAAATGCCTGACAACTACAATCTTGTGTTGAATACCGATCACGAATTGGTTAAGAAGGTACTTTCTGAGGAAGAACAGAACTGCGAAGAAAAGCTGAAACCGATCCAGGCGGACCTGAAAGGCTGGAAAGCACGTCAGGAAGACCTTCGTGAAGCGCAGAACAAGAAAAAGGAAGAAGAGATCACTTCTGCTGAAAAAGAAGATATGACAAACACAAACCATAAGATCGACGAACTGACTTCACAACGTAATGCAATCCTGGCTGAATATGCAGGCAGCAATAAGTTGGTCAGCCAGTTAATTGACCTGGCACTGCTTGCCAACGGTATGCTGAAAGGTGAAGCATTGAGCCAATTCATCAAACGCAGTGTTCAGCTGATCGGATAAATAAGTGAATTACTCACTATGTATAAAATATCATATAAACCGTTCACCCTTCACCTGTACAGTATTAATATATTATCATACAGGCTATTACAATCGTGAATGATAGGTGAATGAATAAAGAAAAAGGTGAAAGGTATCTCTAAACCCTTCACCTTTTTTTCTATATTACTGTGCTGTAATAGCCAAGCTATTATGTATTAACTCAAAAGTCTTTTACTTTTATCTCTGGTATAATAAGCTATTGACTTACCGACCTACGTCGTTAAGCTTGTCGACGTGGTTCGGTAAGCATTGCGACGTATATCGGCAAGCTTAATGGCCTACGTCAATAAGTAAACAAGTACCTTTTCACGCCTTATCTTCCAATAGCTCTGAACTTACTTCCTCGGTATGTATTCATTTATATTTCAAAAGGTGAATGGTTTAAAGTAACCGTTCACCTTTTTCTTTATTCATTCACCTACTATTCGCGATTATAATAACCTGTATAATAATATATTACCATTGTACGGGTGAAGGGTGAACGGTCTTTTACGGAAAAAACTATGTAATTGAAACTTACATATCCTCCATGCTCAACGCACGATATTCAATATCATACCCCCTCAGTTCTTTTTGTATGGAAGTTGCTTTCTGAACCAGTTTATCCAATTTTATATTTTCCTTATTTCGTTTTATTTCTGCTACTATCGCTTTTTTATCAAAATCATCTAAGGCGATCAAATCGATTTCGTTTTCTCCTTTTCGATCCCAATAGCCCCCAGGTTTGTATATAACATTGGTTCAGATTTGCGTGCTACAAAAAAGTAGAGCATAGGAATTCCTTCTGTCGCTTTAAAAAGGAGCTTTGTTTTTCCAATACGCCTGCGCCCCATTAAAACAGTCATTTGAGCATTATGCAAAGACATCTCTCCTATCTCTTTTAACTGCTTCAGTTCTTTTTCTCTGTTATAAAACTTCATATTATCAACCTTTTATCGTTTTCCGAAACCTGCAGTTCCGAACTGTGCATTTCGGAACTGCAGGTTTCAATACAAGTAAAGAAAGTAAAATTACAGGTATAAAACAACTATTCGATAAATAATATACATAATATTAGTCATCATTCTGCTTCCACCGTATACCCTTTCAGGTTGGCAAATGTCAGGATGGAACTGGTGATTGCCTTACCCAGATCGTCTCCGCTTTCATCTCCTTCCTTTTTAAGTTGTTCTTCGATATAAGCCTGGCGTTTGATTGCCAGTTCGGCTATTTCTTTTTGGATAGCAGTTCTCTCCTCTTCCTTTTGGGTGATGATGCTCTTTATTTCTTCTGTAGACTTGTTTTGCAGTTCTTTGGGCAGTTCATCCTTTTGGATGCTCGACAAGATGTTTTGGTCTTCTTTCATCTTATCTACCAAGTCCCATGACGTATTTTTATAAGCAGCTCCGGATTTGCTTACGGCACGTTCGGCATAAATGGCCGACGATATTGTGCCGGCATTTTTGTCCTGGGCAATCTGATTCATTTTACGTTCTCTCCCGGTAGAGCCATAACTGACATAAGTATCGTTCAACTTATTGTTGCATAGGATGATCTGCGGGTCAAAAGGTGTTTTGATGGCACGGACAGTCGCATCGGCATTTATATTGAAGAATTTACCGTTTCCTCTCAAAGCGGCATCCTTCCAATAGTCACGGACACCGATTTCTTCATCACCGCAATGGATTGTATTGACAAATATATTCTTCTTCAAGGCATCGGCAATAGCCGTTTTGTAAGAGACAGAACCCTGCGTAAACTCTTCATTGCCGGCAATATAGACCAGTTTCATATCCGCTTCGTTTCGCCCCCACTCCAACTCTTTTACTGCCCGCTGGATGACTGTACCGCAATACTCTTCGCTTCCGCTGGTTGTCAGGGCGAATAATTCTTTCGAGATCAGGTCGAGATCGACTGTCAACGGGGTTATTTGCCGGATATAATCACCTTTATACAGCATATAACTGCCATATTCGTATAAGGCAATCTCTATTTCCGGTGTCTCTCCCTTATATTTCAGCGTCGTGAGTGTATTGACTATATTCCACAGACGGGATTTAGCCTGTTCGATCAGTCCCTGCATGCTGCCGGAAGTATCCAGCAGGATAGCAACCTGTATTTTCGTCTTTTTGGCAGTTACGGCATTTGTGACCGGTGTACTGGCAGGCTCTGCATTCGCCGTTACGTTTCTGGCTTCCAGTATGCAGCCTATTGATGTTGTTAATGCTGTGAATAAGACACATAGTAGAATAATTCTTTTCATATTCGGAATTTTTTTAATAGGTTTATGGCTCAAAAATAGAATGTTAATAATTAAGATTCCGGGAAGAATGTGTGAACCGGCGTTTTGAGTTGGTGAAATATAGGATATAAATGTTTTACTTATATTTACTTTACAATCTCAATAAAACATGATATGAACAGACTGATTATATATTTGACAATATGGCTGCTAACAGGTCCCTGCATAACAATGACAGCACAGGATTCCGTTCCTCCTGTCTATCAAAACAGTGCCAGAAAAGCAGTGATGAAACTCTCCACGTCACTGGAAAGCGGAAAGTCGGATTATTCGGTTGCGACGGATTATGAAGCACTGGCAAAAACACTCATGATACAGGGGGAATACGAGAAAGCAATGAATTATCTTATCAGTGCCCGCCAGTTGTTTTACAAAATCAAAAACAATGAAAAGATAGCACGGGTCGACCGTGAAATGGCAAGGATACAGGAGATACAAGGGAAGATACAAGAGGCTATTTTAAGTTATGGCAATGCCGCCCACCTGTCACAGGACACTAATTTTATTGAACTGAATACGAATGATGTGAACCGGTTAAAGAATATCTCAAACCCAGTTGCACAATCTCCTTATATACAGCGAAATATTGAATTACTGAACACCTCCTACAAACCGGAACAACAGGAGGATCGGGTCGCCGCCTTCCATCAGATGGCAAATGTCAACCTGGTCATGGATAATAAGGAAGCCGCCATAGGTAACCTGAACAGCATATTGTCTGAAGTGAAGGACAAACCGGTAGAAACCATCAAGGTACAAAGAGAAATTGCCAAAGTATATGCCGCCGATAGCCAACAGGTAAAAGCTCTCGCCTCCCTTCAGCAATCCTATGATATGGCGTTGAAGGAGGGCCATACGATAGAGGCTAAGAAAAGCCTGGAACAGCTGGTCGAGCAATACAGGAAAGGGAACCAGCAATGGAAAGCCTTGGACTTATATGCAGACTTTATGGAAAAACTGGAACCGCTGGTTAAATCGGACAGCACACTGATAGACCAGAAATTCTTTCAGGCACATGAAGCCCGTATCGCCCAGTTGGAGAAAGAACGTATCCTGAAAGACGAACTGATCAGAAAGAAAAACACCTTCAACTATGTACTGATCGGCTCGATTGTCCTGATCCTTATTTTTCTCGTGTTTATCGTCAAAGCCTGGTATTCCATCAGACGGAAGAATAAAAAGATAGCCCTCCAGTCGTTGCGCCGTGAGATGAATCCTCATTTCATCTTCAACAGCCTGAATAGTGTGAATCAGTTTATTGCCCAGAATAATGAGTTGGAGGCGAATAAGTATCTTTCCTCCTATTCCCGCCTGATGCGAAATATAATGGAAAACTCCAATAAAGACTTTACGCCGCTCTCGACGGAGCTCGAACAATTGAAAGAATACCTCGATCTGGAACACATGCGTTTCAGCGATAAGTTTGTTTACGAGACAGATGTGGATGAATCGCTTGACACCGACCATATATCTGTGCCTAACATGCTGATACAACCCCAGTTGGAAAATGCGATCTGGCATGGCTTACGGTATAAAGAGTCCGGTGGCCTGCTGAAACTGTCCGTAAAGCCGGAAGGCAATAGTCTTTGTGTTAAAATCGAAGACAATGGGATCGGACTGAAAAAAAGCAACGAGCTTAAAACCCGGCACCAGAAAGAGCATCATTCACGCGGCCTGACTAATACCCGTGAGCGTATCAACCTATTGAACAGCTTGTACGGTATGCATATCACGATCGAAATTATTGAGAAGGAAGGAAATGATGAAGATACAGGCGTGATCGTCCTGCTCAGATTCCCCCTTATTGTCTGATTGCGCATGAAATTTTGTTATAGGATATATTTATTATTTTTTGCTAATGATAATTATATCCTGTAAGTTTGTTGCTTAAATCATTTATTCGTTAAAACAACATCAACATGAATGACACTATTAGAAAAATGAAACAAAGGAAAGTGCTCATACTCGCTTTGGCCTTCCCCTTGTTTTCACCATTATCCATGCAAGCCATACAAAAAGCCGACAATGTATGTATGGAAATACAGCAGGATAAGAAAATTGTCGGTGTGAAACAGATCAATCCTACGACTGTTGAACTCCTGTTCTCCGATAATCAGAGAATGGCCTTTGACTTTTACGGAGAGAACATCTTCAGAGTATTTCAGGACGTCAACGGAGGGATCATCCGTGATCCGGAGGCCAAACCGGAAGCACAGATCCTGGTCGATAACCCGAGAAAGCCAATATCCCCGTTAACGCTGAAAGAAGATAATAAGACTATTTCTATCAGTACCAAAGAGATCAGACTGGAACTGCATAAAAGCACTTCCCTGTTGAAGGTGACCAATCTGGCAACAGACAAAGTTGTCCTGGAGGAGGTAAAACCGGTTCTTTATGATAAGGGAAAAACAATCCTTACCTTAAAGGAAAATCCCGGCGAATACTTCTATGGCGGTGGTGTACAGAACGGGCGTTTCTCGCATAAAGGAAAAGCGATCGCTATCGAAAACCAGAACAGCTGGACCGATGGCGGCGTTGCCTCGCCTGCCCCCTATTATTGGTCTACCAATGGCTACGGCTTTATGTGGTACACCTTCAAACAAGGTAAATATGATTTCGGTGCAGCCGAAAAAGGGACAGTAATATTGTCGCATGATACCGATTATCTGGATGCGTTCTATATGGTCAATGACGGTGCCGTATCCTTGTTGAACGATTTCTATCAGCTGACAGGTAATCCGGTTTTATTACCGAAGTTCGGTTTCTACCAGGGACACCTGAATGCTTATAATCGCGACTATTGGGTGGAAGACGAGAAAGGTATCCTCTTTGAAGACGGCAAACGTTACAAGGAAAGCCAGAAAGACAATGGCGGTGTAAAAGAATCCCTGAACGGTGAAAAGAACAATTACCAGTTCTCAGCCCGTGCCGTGATCGACCGCTACAAGAACCACGATATGCCGTTCGGATGGCTATTGCCAAACGACGGTTACGGTGCCGGATACGGACAGACCGAAACATTGGACGGGAATATCCAGAACCTGAAAAGCCTGGCTGATTATGCTCATAAGAACGGTGTCGAAATCGGACTTTGGACACAGTCGGATTTGCATCCGAAACCCGAAATCAGTGCTTTATTGCAGCGTGATATCGTAAAAGAAGTGCGCGATGCCGGTGTCCGTGTTTTGAAGACCGACGTGGCCTGGGTAGGTGCCGGTTATTCATTCGGACTGAACGGTGTGGCTGACGTAGGCCATATCATGCCTTACTATGGCAACGATGCGCGCCCTTTCATTATCTCCCTTGACGGTTGGGCCGGTACGCAACGTTATGCCGGTATCTGGTCGGGCGACCAGACAGGCGGGCAGTGGGAATATATCCGTTTCCATATCCCGACTTATATCGGTTCGGGATTGTCCGGACAACCGAATATCACTTCCGACATGGATGGTATCTTCGGCGGAAAGAACCTGGCAATGAACACACGCGATTTTCAGTGGAAGACCTGGACGCCGATGCAGTTGAATATGGACGGTTGGGGTGCCAATGAGAAATATCCGCATGCTCTTGGCGAACCGGCAACATCTATCAACCGCTGGTATCTGAAAATGAAATCGGAGTTGATGTCTTATGCCTACAGCATTGCAAAGGAAGCAGTAGATGGTAAGCCGATGATCCGTGCCATGTTCCTGGAATACCCGAATCAGTATACTTATGGTAAAGCAACCGAATACCAGTTCATGTACGGACCATATTTCCTGGTTGCCCCTATCTATCAGGAAACACAGGCAGACGAAAAAGGTAACGATATACGCGACGGCATTTATCTGCCGGAAGGAACCTGGGTAGACTATTTTACCGGAGAAAAATATGAAGGCAACTGCGTTGTCAACAATTTTGCTTCTCCGTTATGGAAGTTGCCGGTATTTGTAAAGAGCGGCGCCATCATTCCGATGACCAACCCTAACAATAATGTTACCGAGATCAATAAGAACCTGCGCGTTTATGAAATTTATCCGGACGGCAACAGTTCGTTTACTGAATATGACGACGATGGCACGACACAAGCCTATTTGAAAGGTGAAGGTGTAACGACCCGGATCGAATCGGAAGTAGGCAGTAAGAATAATGTAACGATTACAATCCGGCCGGCAGCAGGCAGCTTTGACGGCTTCGTAAAAGATAAAGCAACCGAACTTCGTATCAATGTTTCCGAAATGCCGAAAAAAGTGGCTGCCAAAGTTGGTAAAAACAAGGTGAAACTGACGGAAGCCCGTTCGATGGACGAATTCCTGAAAGGTGAAAACGTTTATTTCTATGATGCAACACCCAACCTGAACAAGTTTGCAACGAAAGGAAGCGAGTTTGAAAAGGTAACGATCACTAAGAACCCGCAGTTATTGGTAAAGCTCGCTTCTGCGGACATCACAGCGAACGAAACGAGCATCAGCTTTGAAGGTTACAAATTCGATATGGGTAACAGCCACCGCGTTTCGACCGGTACACTGGCCGCTCCTGTTGCACAGGTCACAGATGAAAACCTGGAAGCCTATTCATTGAAACCGACCTGGAATAAAGTGGCAGGTGCCGACTTCTACGAAATTGAATTCAACAATATGCTGTACACGACTATCAGAAATACAGAATTGTTGTTCGACGGACTGGAAGCTGAAACTGATTATGCCTTCAAGATCCGTTCTGTAAATAAAGACGGTTATTCCGATTGGTCTTCCTTTAATGTGAAGACGAAATCGAACCCGCTCGAGTTTGCTATCAAGGGAATCTGTGGTGAAGTGACTGCCGAAGAACAGGGTGGTTTCGAAATCTTCCGTTTGTTCGACTTTGCTGAACTGGGAGACATGTTCCATACGAAATACCGCAAGAATGCTATACCGTTCGATATGATCATCGACCTGCGCACGGTTAACCAGCTGGATAAATTCCATTATCTGTCACGTCAGGACGGCGGTAACGGAACAATGCTGCGAGGTTTCGTCTCTTACAGTATGGATAAAGAAAACTGGATACCGGTCGATTCCTTCCGATTCGAACGCAACGGTGATGTGAAGACTTTCGAATTCAAGGATAAACCGAAAGCACGCTACATCAAACTGAATGTGACGGAAGGTGTCGGCAATTACGGTTCAGGCCGCGAATTGTACGTCTTCAAGGTACCGGGAACAGAAAGCTATCTGCCGGGTGATATCAACAACGACAAGAAGATCGACAGCAATGACCTGACTTCTTACATGAACTACACAGGTTTGCGTAAAGGTGACAGCGACTTTGATTATGTAAGTGCCGGCGATATCAACCAGAACGGCCTGATCGATGCTTACGATATATCTGTCGTTGCCACTCAACTGGATGGCGGCATAGAAGAACAGGATACAGCAAAAGTAGCCGGAACGATCGGGATCAGCGCTCCTAAACAGTCTTACAACAAAGACGAGATCGTGGAAGTCAAGGTAGCAGGTACAGACCTCAAAGCGGTTAACGCATTGAGTTTCGCTTTGCCGTATGACCAGCAGGATTACGAATTTGTCGGCATAGAGCCGTTGAACCTGAAAGTCATGGAGAACCTTACTTACGACCGTCTGCATACAAACGGCCAGAAGGCTTTGTATCCTACTTTCGTTAATCTCGGTGATAAGGAAGTATTGGAAGGTACAACCGACCTGTTCATCCTGAAGCTGAAAGCAAAACGTAAAGTCAAATTCAATCTGAAGGCCATCGATGGCATACTGGTTGATAAAGACCTGAATATGTCTAAGTTCTAAGGACTTGCCATAGATAAAAATTCAGAAGGGGGTGTGTCAAAATGTACATATCCCCTTAATTGTGTTGCAAAGCATGTAAAACAAAGAGTCAAAAAAACGTTATAAACTGAATAAAATGTTTCCTTTGTAGAGTTGTTCGTTTTAAGAGCTATCAAACATGGAGAGTGACTGATTGACCTAATAAACCTTGACTATACAAAGGCGTATAGCTTGGCTGTTTATATAGCCGGGCTTTTTTTGTAAACAGGCCTTTAAGGGAGCTAAATGACCGGAACTTTAATTATGGCAGAAAGCGTGTCCCGTGACAGGGATGCGCTTTCTTGGTAAATCCGGTTATTTTCTGGTATGCCATAAAACATAAAGTGAAGCCTCTGTTTTCTCAACTAAGATCTTGCCTATATCGCTAGTTTTCTGTAACTTAGTAAAAAAAATAAAAGACAAATGCCCACAAAAACACATTTTCGGGATTATGCTCCCAACCAAACAGTTTTTTTTCCTAGAAGAATTGATGAAAACATAGCAGCGAACGATCCGGTCCGTGTGGTCAATACAGTTATTGATAATCTCAATCTTGACAATTTCAAGAAGCTTTATAAAGCAACCGGTCGTTGTCCTTATCATCCTAAAATGATGCTTAAGGTGATTATCTACGCCTACATGAACAATATCTATTCGTGCCGCAAAATAGAGAAGCTTCTCCTACGTGACATTCATTATATCTGGCTTTCCGGTAATGAACATCCGGATTTTATTACCATCAACCGTTTCCGTAATCGTGTAAAAGGAGAGATAAATAATGGATTCACGCAGTTGGTTCTTGTCCTTGCCGACAAAGGTTTCATCAGCCTTGACGTAGAGTATATTGACGGTACCAAGATTGAGTCCAGAGCCAACAAATATACTTTTGTCTGGCGCAAGACAGTCGAAAAGAACCGTACAAAGTTGATGGAATACGACAACCATCTTGACACTCTTGGAGAACGCAACTCCTATTCCAAGACCGATCCTGAAGCCACCTTCATGCGCATGAAAGAAGACGCCATGAGAAACGGGCAGACCAAGCCCGGATATAATCTGCAAATAGGTACCCAGAACCAATTCCTCATAGACTTCCGACTGTTTCCCAACCCAACCGATACACTGACCCTCATACCTTTCTTCCACTCCTTTGAGCAACGCTATAACCGCTTACCAACTGTGGGTGTGGCAGATTCCGGTTACGGCTCGGAAGAAAATTACCGGTTCATGAGGGGATAATGGGATAGAAGCCTTTGTCAAGTACAACTACTTCCATAAAGAACAACGTCCCCGTTATACTCCCAATCCATTCCATACGGAGAGTCTCCATTACAATGCGGAGGAGGATTATTACGTTTGTCCTATGGGGCAGCACATGAACCGTATAGGAACCAGACGTGACAAAACAGCTAGCGGATACATCACCGAAAGTGCCCGGTATAAAGCACAAAGATGCGAAGGGTGTCCTTTACGTGGCAGTTGCTTTAAAGCACGGGGGAACCGTATTATAGAAGTCAACCACCGGTTAAACCAATACAAACGACAGGCACGGGAAAGGTTACTCTCGGAAGAAGGCATCAGGCATAGGGGAAAGCGATGTATAGAACCGGAAGCAGTTTTTGGACAGATGAAACACAACATGGCATATAGAAGGTTCCGGCATGTGGGAGAAGACAAGGTGACTATGGACTTTGCCTTCTTCGCTATAGCTTTTAATATCAAAAAGATGTGTACAAAACTACTAAAAGCAGGAAAGAGAAGGAGTGCACACACTATATTTATCTTTATCAGACCACGTGTGACTCAACATACGACGAATATTAAGCCTTATTATCTAATTACTGAAAAAATAGTCGCATAGACAAAAAAAAGAGGAACGACTATTTTAAGATAAAAAAAGAGATGTGTCTTAGTTTTGACACACCCCCTTTTTTTATGGCTTAAAATAGTATCTTTGTCTGAACGATATATAAAAACGGAAGACTCTGAATATGGAAATGCTACAGAAAATAAGAAGCGTCATCGTTGAAGATGAATCGGCTGCCCGTGAGGCATTGAAGAATTATCTGGCAAAATACTGTCCGGTCATCGAAGTGGTCGGAGAAGCCCACGACTGTAAATCGGCCGTCCCTTTACTCCATGAACTCGAACCGCAATTGGTGTTTCTGGATGTGGAAATGCCCTATGGCAATGCATTCGACGTATTGGAAGGATGTAAAGACCTGTATTTCGAAACCATATTTGTCACCGCCTTTTCTGAATATTCGCTCCGGGCGTTGAACCAGAGTGCAGCTTACTATCTGCTGAAACCGGTCAGCATCGAAGAACTGATCCTTGCCGTAAATAAGGTACAGCAACACATCGTCAACCGGGAGATATTCAATCGCAATCAGATCCTGATTGAAAATATGCGTGAGCCGAAACCAGAGAAGCGCCAGGTGATCCTACCTACTCTCGAAGGATTTGAAGTAATAAAAATGGAAGATATCATCCGGTTGCAGGGAAACGGAAATTTCACCGATATCTATTTGAAAGATAAAAGCAAGAAGATGGTCTGCCGCTTTCTGAAATATTTCAGCGAGATATTGCCGTTCCCGTTTGTCCGTGTACACAAATCACATATAATCAATTTCCATTGTGTCAGGTCATACCACAAAAACTCCGGCGGTTACATCGTGCTGGAAGATAATACGGAAATAGAAATATCGTCCAGCTATAAAGATGATTTCCTCCGGATACTGAAATCACAGTAAGGAATTTATAGCTTAACTGTTACGGTACTCCTGGGGTGTCATGCCGGTATGCCTTTTGAAATATCTGTTAAAGAACGACATATTGTTGAATCCCAGCGAAAAGGCAATCTCCTTGATCGGAAGTTCCGTTGATTTCAGCTGTGCTTTAATGTCCATCATGACAATGGCCGTTATTATTTCGAGCGCCGTCTTTCCTGTTTCCTTTTTTATGGTCGAACAAAAATGGGAAACGGTAACACCCAGATGTTCCGCATAAAAAGCAACGCTCCGTTGTTTCGTATAATTCGACATGACCAGTTTGATAAATTCACGGCACATCACTTTACTGCGTGAATGCAATGCGCTTTTCCACTTGCCGTGATTCTTATACAATTCGGCCGTGCCTTGCATAAAAATAGTGAAAACAGATTTAATGATCTCCTTATTCTCCAGCGTACAAGGCAATGAATAAGCATGGATCAACGGTTTGAAGATATCCAGATATAACTGTGAAAGATCCTCCGATAAACAAATGACCGGATTCTCAGCCAGTATAGGAAGTAACCGTACGGTTGTTAAGACCAGGTTATTATTCTCCATGAAACCCTGCGAAAAGCAGGCATAGAAGAAATGAGCATCCGGAGAAACGTCATTAAGCTGGATGAAACTGTCCGGCGTTAATGTGATAAAATCATCTTTTTTGATTGTGTATTCAGACAGGTTGATTGTAGCATGGACAGAACCTTCTACACAAAATGCAAAAAGCACTGCTTTCATTTTACATGAAAAGCGCACGTAGCGATTCAGCATGTCTCCGGTGATATTGTCGCCTGCAATAAAATCCGTGGAAATGTCAAATATTTGTATGTTTGCCTCCATATTGTCCTGATAAATGATTTTCAAAGATAGTATATTTGAGTTTTCTACACTAATAATCGCAAAAACAGGACATAGAAACCCAATAATAGGTATTGATCGTTCCGTTCAAATCTATGTACTTTGCAAAAGTTTAAACAAAGAAAGAAAAAATGAACCGAAAGAGTTCTCTTTTGTTTTATTCTAGAAAGAGGACATGTATTATCTAATAAAATTATAATTATGGAACTAGAGAAGATCGGAGAAAATGCCGGCAAAGTCTGGCATGTGCTGAACGAAGGAAGAGAGTTGACAATACCAGAACTGAGCAGACGGATTGACCTGAGCCACGAAGATACCACCTTAGCTATCGGATGGC
The DNA here is from genome assembly GCF_023656795.1 of Parabacteroides caeci. Taxonomy (NCBI): domain Bacteria; kingdom Pseudomonadati; phylum Bacteroidota; class Bacteroidia; order Bacteroidales; family Tannerellaceae; genus Parabacteroides; species Parabacteroides caeci. The sequence goes on along the minus strand of NZ_JAMOKT010000014.1, from coordinate 84,286 downwards.
TGGCCAGGGAAAACAAAATTTATATACAACGTAAGAACGGGCAGATATTGGTAAGCAACGGAATACAACAAGGGTTATACTTTGGATAATATACCATCGAAAGCGTCAGTAAGGTTCATATGCCTGCTGACGCTTTTTTAATTATCCGGCTATTTTATCTCCTGATGTTGCCGGTTATTAATATAGGTCAGTGCCGCACCGATCGCCGTCCGGTATTCTGCATATTCCGGTATCAGGAAATGACCACCGTACATTTCTTCCAGCCGGGGAAAGATACTTTCACACTGCGGCAGTTTCGTCAGATTTCCGATCAGGACGTAATTATGTATGTCGCTGTTCAGTGCAGCGAGGATCACTGATTGCCCGATGCATTGGAGTACCATGTAAATAATACCCAGCGCTACGTCTTCCTGCGAAGAATTGGCTCCGGCCTTTCCGAAAGTAGAGGCTGTCGCATCCAGAGGCAGTCCGGGCAAAGGTATATTGCAGATATCCTGGATTTGCAGGTTTATAGTCGTTATATCTCCTTTCAGGGCCAGCTTGACAATCTGGTGAAAATCCTGCGTTTTAAGCAACAGCCGGGATAAGCCCAGTATGGTACCCCCACCGATCCCTATACCGCCGATATGTTCGATCAACGGACCGTCCACTTTTACAAACGAAGTCCCCGTCCCCATACTGACAACGATCAGCTTATCCAGCTGCGTCAGATATTGCGCCCCGAGTCCGTTAGCCAGAAATTCATCTGTTTTGGCTGTAGGTAAACCATAGAGCGGCTGATTGATGTATGCACTGCCTACACCGGTAAGCATCACTTTCTCTATATCGGAAAGGGGAATATCATTCTCATATAAATACTTGCCGAAAGCACCGAACAGCGATGTTACCGGGTCGGTCGCCTTGACAAACATGGGATTCCGGATCTCCTTATCGTCGATCCCCACTATTTTGGTAGTGCTCCCTCCTACGTCTATACCAATTACTATGCCCATAACTTTTTGTTAAAATCGGATTCAAAGATACATGTTCTTATTGAAAATTAGTACCTTCACGGATAATAACTTTAAATGGAGGACCGGATATGTTTGCAGATTTTAATTTTCAACAGATGATAAGTGCTTTCATCGTACTGTTTGCCGTAATCGACATCATTGGTTCCATCCCCATTATCATCAATCTGAAGGAAAAAGGAAAAGACGTTAATGCTTTAAAAGCAACGGTTATATCTTTTATCCTGATGATCGGCTTCTTTTATGCAGGCGATTTTCTCTTGAAACTATTCCATGTGGATATCGAATCGTTTGCTGTGGCGGGTGCATTCGTTATTTTCCTGCTGTCGCTGGAGATGATACTGGATATCGAGATATTCAAGAATAACGGGCCGATCAAGGAAGCCACGCTGGTACCTCTGGTCTTCCCCTTGCTGGCCGGTGCCGGTTCGTTTACAACCCTGCTTTCATTGAGGGCCGAGTATGCCAATATCAATATTGTAGTCGCTTTGATACTGAATATGCTATGGGTCTATTTTGTGGTGCGTATGACTAGGCAGGTGGAACATCTGCTGGGAAAAGGCGGTATCTATATCATCCGTAAGTTTTTCGGCATCATCCTGTTGGCTATATCCGTCAGGTTGTTTACAGCCAATATCACCCTGCTGATTGAAGCGCTGCATAAATAAGCAATAAAGATCATAATTTTTGCTATAAAGCAAAAAATAAATGCTTTAAGATGTTTACTTTTGCCTTTTCAATTAAAACATGGTTGAAAAGGCTTTTTATTTTATGCCGGATACTTACAATTAGACTAAATAAATTACAAACTTATATCAACTTTTAAGTCTTATGGAAAACAAAGCTATCCTTAATGCCAACAAGCATATTGTCTGGCTGGATGTAATGCGGTTTGTCGCAATGTTTACTGTTGTCTGTTGCCATTGTGCCGATCCTTTCAATTTCTTTACGGGCGAACTGCCAGCCAATATCGGCGAAATTAAATTCTGGGGAGCTGCTTATGGCGCTTTTCTCCGTCCGTGCGTACCCTTGTTTGTCATGATAACCGGAGCCTTGTTGTTGCCGGTCAAAGGAGAAGCATCCGTTTTCTATAAGAAACGTATCCCACGTGTGCTTTGGCCGTTCCTGATCTGGTCGATCCTTTACAATTTATTCCCCTGGATCACAGGACTGTTAAGACTTAGTCCGGAAGTGATACTTGACTTTTTCCCTTACTCCGGAGAGGAAGCAACCCACCAGGCTTTGAGTGTTTCATTGAAAAATATCGCTGAGATACCGTTCAACTTCTCCCTGCTGGATGTACATATGTGGTACATCTATCTGCTGATCGGCTTGTATCTGTATCTGCCGATCTTCTCTGCCTGGGTGGAAAAAGCATCTGATAAAGCAAAGCTATGGTTCCTGGCAGCCTGGGGAGTGACAACTCTTCTTCCTTATTACAATGAATATGTATCGCAATACCTGTGGGGAACCTGTTCCTGGAACTCGTTCGGTATGTTATACTACTTTGCCGGTTTCAACGGTTATCTGCTGCTGGGCCATTACCTGCGCAAGCTGGAATGGCCGGTCGGAAAGATACTGGCTATCGGTGTCCCGATGTTCCTGATCGGCTATGCCGTTACTTTCACCGGGTTCCGCCATGTAACTTCATTGCCGGAATACAGCGATGAACTGCTGGAACTGTTTTTTACCTACAACTCTCTTAATGTCGTGATGATGACTGCCCCGATCTTTATGCTGGTGAAGAAAGTGAATATACAGTCGGTTACCATTCAGAAAGCGCTGGCCAATCTGACACTTTGCGGTTTCGGTATCTATATGGTACATTTTTTCTTTACCGGTCCGAGTGTGATCCTGATGCGTACGATCGGCATTCCGGTTTGTTTGCAGATTCCGCTGGCTGCTGTCGTTGCTTTCAACGTCTCATGGGCAATTGTTTATATGATCTATAAGGTTGTCGGCCGGAAAGCTAAATACATTGTTGGATAAATAAGCATATTTTCAGATCCTTTTTCATTCAATTCGGTTTGATAGTCAAACTATCTTGTTTTCTTTTTGTTTCTATATACCGGACATATTATTGAATTTACTTGCATTTTTGCCGAACTAAATCAACAATTATGATGGATATAGAATTTAAGCAGATTTATCCTCCGTTACGCGATTGCGTAAATCGCTTGATCGAGCGGAAGATACAAGCAGGCAGGCTCTTCATCTTTCCCTTTCCCTTTTCCTTTTCTATGCCCGTGGCATGTGTTTCGTTGATGCATATTATGCAGTTGTACAAACGGAAAGATTCTCGCTGGGTATTCCCGTTCCTGCACGAAAAGCTGGTTGGGAAAGGTGTGTTGACGGCTCAATCGTCTTTACATCGTGTGAACGAGTATCTGAAAGAGATCGGTGACAGACTGAACCTTCCTTATCCCCTGACCACTTATGTGATGCGCCACAGTTGGGCGTCGCTGATGCTGGAATCGGGTTCGGAGATAGGGGTTTATCAGCCAGTCGCTCGGTCATATGTCTTTGCAAACGACACAAATATATCTGGGGCAGTTATCCAAATCAAAGATGGATAAGGCTTCCGAAGATATGCTGGATCACCTGGTTCGTGGCAGCCGGAAGAAACAACTTCAGAAACCTTCCGTACCCGTTTCCGCCCTCTACGTCACTATTCTCATTTTGTTCTCCCCGTGCAACCGAGTCAAAAATCCCCATTTTGGAAATTCCATATTTTTAACCTTTCTGTTGCATGAACTGACGAAGAAGATCTATATATTCTTTTGTTGATTTCATGACTTATTTAGTTTTTATAATGTTGATGGTAAATATAGGAATAATGTATCAATATGCCAATTTGAATACATTGCTGGGCAAGGATCATGAAGACCTTTGCTGTTACCAGTTCCCCAGGCATTTCTGTATTCTTTTGTAGCAGAATCAATCCATTGACTGGCACCTGTAGGTATTTTATACATATTCCCCGGATCTTTATACGCTTCCCGAAAAGAAACCCGCCGTTGTATAACCGACATCGGATAAAAAGTAAGTCCGTCCGCTCCAAACAGGCTCAAAAGTCCTTTTGTAGGAAATATTAATATTGGAGTAGCTCCGCTACCGCCTATCGTATTCGGTGCAATGCGGCAATAGATACGAGCATTTTCGACACTCCGTTTTCTATTTTTACCGTATTTTTCATACTCTCTCTTTCCTTTTTTTCGCACATTAACAATACGGGGTTACTACTAAAATGCACACCAAAAGCTGTACAACTCCGGCTAGGAATTGTATAAAAAAGCCCCGACAAACAACTACCGGGGCTACGATTCTCTTATTTTTAAGTATTAAGCATGCATCACCAATAACGGCGTATCGGTGTGAAATAGCATCTTGCGTGCAATCGACGGGTTGAACATACGTGCCAGAATATTGCGACGATATGTGCTTAATGCAATCATGTCGATTTGTTTATCGCGGACAAACTTTTCGATAGCCAGCAACAAATCGCCGTCAGCCAGTACCGTATGGGTAATGTTTGCATCCGGATATTGTTTCAGGAAATACTCACGGACACCAGTCAGACGTATTTCGTTCCATTCGTCTTTACTTGTCGATATATTGAACAGGTGAATATGAATATCATATCCTTTCACCAGGTCCATAAATTCATCGAAAGCCACCAGGTCGCGCTGGTTGAAGGAAGTAGCGAATGCAATATTTTTGGCTTCGCTAAAATCATTGAAACGTATATTTTCCGGAATTGCCAGAACAGGTACTTTATTCACTTCTATCACTTCACCAGTGACACTACCGATCAGATCCATATCTTTCTGGCTCTTTCCACGCGTACCCATGACAATAAGCGTAGGATGATATTCCTTACAATATGCGAGAATCTCTTCTTCAGGCAGACCTTCCCGTAATACATAATTATATTTTACTTTAGGTAATTCGCCAGCCTGCATCTTACGGTTGATCAATGTGCAGATGTTCTCCATATCGATCTGTACACGTTTTAATACGTTCTGTACAGACTCTTCTTCATTTACCTGATAAGCCAACGTATCTCCCATCGGAATTGCCGAAGGAAAATATGGGCTGAAATAAGCATGCATGATCATTACTTCCGCACCTGCATGATAGGCATAATTAATACCCAGTTCACAAGCTTTAATGGAATAATCAGAAAAATCAACCGGGATCAGGATCTTTTTCACCTGCGGGGCTGCAACTTCTTCCTGCGTATCCTCACTGAGCCACTTACTGTCCTCTATAATGCGCAAGGCATGAGGCAGATCGCTTTCCTTAATTCTCACACGCACTCCTGCCGAAACGACAGGTTGAATCTGATTTACATTATGTATATAAACTTCAATTCCTTCCGTTTCAAGTATTGTTTTGAGAATCTGAGCTTTCTCGAACGTGTGAATAGCTAATGTTACTAATTTATCTTCCATACTCGTGTGTTTTTATAGATTAAACAATCGGAAAATGCTAATATCACTAATAAAAAAAATCCCACAGCGTTTTTGTTTAGTCAGCTATGGGATTTTTTATGTACTGTAAATTTCTCTACGCTTGTTGTGCTTCAGATACATCCTCTGTTTCTGCCAGTATCTGTAAAGCACGTTCAAATATTGTTGTATCATCTAATACTACCAAACCGCCATCTGGTCCGGGTTCGATATGTATCCCGCAGCTTTTACCATCCTTATAATTATATCCACCAAAATAATTACGAACAGTTTCAACTGATAAACCTAACTCATCTGCAATACGATGAGTGCTACCGTCAGGCAGACGGTCTTTAATTCTGCGCAATTCATTAAAAGTGATTGTCTTTGTCATGGTTTCCTTATTTTGAAGGTTAATACTTCGTTTATTAATTAATGGCACTAACTTAAGCAATATAAATCAGAGGGACAAATTATTTCGTTAAAATAAACCTTTTGGCAAACATGCTTTACGACATGTGTTATATTTAACTGTAACTGCTTATTTTATCTTAAACAGGCAACTAATTGAACATTAAATACTGTTATTATTAAAACAGCTATAAAAATCGCATATACGATCAGACGCTTCTGCCCGGTCGAATATAACTCACTGGCATTACTGCTTGTACCGGTAACTACCGGACGGACTTTGACATATAGCCAATATACCAACCAGCCAAAGAATACTCCTGCGATTGCTCCGGGAACAATATCCGAAATGAAATGGACCCCCAAATATACACGGGTATAAGCGGTAAGAGCAGCCCAAAGGAAGATCGTCCATGTAAACAGCCGGTAACGGAACAACAATGACATAAAGGTCGCAAAACCGAAAGCATTGGCAGCATGGCTGGAAATAAAACCGTATCGGCCACCCCGGTAATCAAAGACAGTTTTTACCTGATCCATAAAATCCGGATGATGTGTCGGTCGGAAACGGGTAAAAATGGGTTTGCACACATGTGAGGCAAACTGGTCGCAAAAAGTTATTACCAGCACTATCGCCAGTAATATCAGGATAGATTCCCGCCATTTCTTCTTATACAGCAGTACGACCAATATAAAAAAGGCTAACGGCAGCCAGACTGCCTTACCCGAATACAACCACATAAAGCGGTCAAGGAAAGGAGAATCGCTGCCGTTAAGCATGAAGAACAAATCCCGTTCGTAAACTAATATTTTTTCTACCATCAGATTGTTTCTATATCTTTTGTCGGCATCCAGCCAACATTGCCATCTTCCAGTGCTATTTCACTCCAGTCGCCTAATGTACTTCTGACAGACACTTTTGTTCCTTCATGCAGAACGAACAAATCCGTACCACTCGCATCCGGGGAACTTTTCACCGTTACTGTCGGAGCAAAAACAATAGCATGTGTACGGTTTACCAGTTCGCTCTTCTGATTTGCGGCAAAGATATTTGTCATAATCACGCAAAGCAAAAGTAACACACCGATATAGAAACCGACTTTCTTCAGGCGAATCTGCCTTGAAAAGAAAAACAGGATCAGGCATCCGATGAATAAGATGAAACAAACGATTCCCATTTTAGCCCAGGAGTCAGCTGCTCCCATATTCTGAATGGATTCGAACCATCTGCTCAGGAAAAATCCGTCTACCGGTTCAATCTTGTCAACAGTCTTCTGACGTGCCATCTGTAAGTTGAAACGGACATCGGCGTCACCCGGATCAAAAACCAGCGCCCGTTCATAATTCAATATTGCAGAGGCAATCTTTCCTGCTTTGTAATAAGCGTTCCCCAGATTATAATAAATCTCCGGTGAATCACCATTACTTTTCAGTATTCCTTCATATAACTCGATTGCTTTTCCATAATCTTCTTTGGTATACGCAGTCTCAGCTTCCTTTATCGCTGCATCCTGTGCATAAGCAGTCCATGCCAGACACTGAATCAATAGAAAAAACAATATATTTCTAATCTTTATATTCGTCTTCATCTTATTGCTTTTTAATTGTATTCTCCATCTTACCAATGGCATCTACGGTTAACTCATATAACTTATCCATAGCATCCGAAGCCTGAGCCGGCGCATAACGGGCAAATTCGCAGGTGTTCAAAATATCCATAAACTCATTGGTCAAGGTATCATCCACACCAAATCTAGCCAATTCGGTTTCCACATTATCTTTGGTCAGACTTGCCTGAGGAATATTCAATTTATCACTCAAATATCCCCACAAAGCCCGGAGAACTTCATCATAAAACTCCTCTTTCTTGTTTTCCTTCATCAGCTTGCCGGCATTCTTCAATCTCCTGACAGCGATTTTATTTGCCTTTTTAGTACGAACCAATGCTATGTTGGCATTTTCCTTTACTTGCTTACGATAAATAAAGAAGAAGACAATAAACAGGATGGCCGGTACCAGATAGCACATGTAATACATGAACGATCCAAAGAAAATATCGTTGTTGGCAATGAAATTGAAATCTTTCACTTTCAGGAAACGGATATCTTTACCCAGATACTTCACACTCTCCTTATTGCTGAAATTAGACACGACCGGAGAATTACTACTTCCCCCCTCGCCTTGTTCTACATGAAGTTTGTAAGGATCGGACTTCAATGTCTTATAAGCACCTGATTTAGGATCGAAATAAGAGAAAGAGATAGCCGGTATCTCAAAATCTCCGGCATAACGAGGAATAGCCATGTATTCGATCGTTTTGCTTCCGCTTACTCCGGCAGTTGTCGTTCTGACATCTGTTTCCGGCTTCGGATCAAAAGTATCGAAATCATTCGGAAAAACAACTTCCGGATTCTTGATCAGTTTGATATTTCCGTTACCGGAAATCTTCACTTTAATAGTGACAGCCTCATTCGTTTTTACATTATTGGAATTAATATCCGATGTCATGGTGAAATTACCTACCGCACCGGAGAACGATGCCGGTTTACCGGAAGGCAACGGCTTCACATCTATTGTAGCAGGACTCGATACCAATGCTTTCCGTACTCTGTCGTACATGTCATCGAAGCTATCAAAGATGCTGTTTATTTTCCGTTGGGTCGGAATACTGATAATAGCGTCGAACTTACCGCTTTCTATTGTCAGTTTTCCTGAACGTTGCGGATAAAGGACTGTTTGTTTCAAAACAACGGTGAAATAGTTACGACCGTTATAATGTTCCTGCGACCATTGCTTTTCCTGCGGCAACTCTATTTCCTGAGCAAGAAATCCTTCAAACTCCGGAAATTTTACTCCTTCCAGTCCGCACATGCGTGCTGCATATAATTTGAAAGTGACCAGAAAACCTTCCTGTTCATATACATTCCGGTTTGAAACTTCCATTCTTACAAAATAATCATCCTTTCCTATACCAGTTCCGGCTTGTCCGCCATTTGCTTCGGCAGCCTTGTCCGGAGGAAGTACTTTTACACTTAACGAATTGGATGTGTAATTCGCTCCTTTTACCTTGATAGAAGCTGCCCCAATATTAAACGTACCCTCTTTCTTCGGCATCAGGATATAAGTAAATGTGTAAGCTACCTCCGAAGAAACATTTCCATTAATAATCTGAGTACTCGAACTTGTGGCAAGAGACGGCCCCATCAGTACTTCGAAATCCGTAAGTTCGGGTATCCGCAAATCGCTTGCCTTCGCTTCAGCATTTACGGTATACGCCAATCTGAATTGTTGCCCCATCACAACAGCATTCGGAGCGACTGCCTTAAAGGTCACATCAGCGGCCTTTGCCATCACCCCGGCTGTTAGAAATAGAACGAATAAGAAAGCTAATCTTCTCATTATATTGTTGTTTTTTCTGTTTTCTGTATCAATTACCATTCTTTATCTGTCTTGCGACGTTGTTGCTGTTGTGCCTGTGCTTTCTTCACTTTCTCCTGCGTATCCTTTTCATCTTGCAGGAAGGCATCGAGCATCTGCTGCGCATTGTCCTGACTCATCTGTTCATTTTGCTGTTGCTCTTGCTGAGTCTTATTTTCTTTCTTGTCGTCTTGCTGTTGCTGCTGCTGATCTTGTTGCTGTTGATCATCCTTATTTTCCTGATCTTCTTTCTTGTCCTGGTTCTGCTGATCCTGGTTTTGATCCTGATTCTCATTTTGCTGATTTTCCAGCAACTTCTGGGCTAGTGCCAGATTGTAGCGGGTCTCGTCATCGGCCGGATTCAAACGCAAAGACTGTTTGAATGCTTCTACACTCTTGTCATACTCTTTATTCTGCATGCTGATGTCGCCCAGATTATGGAATATATTTGCAAGACGGGCTTTTCCTTCTTCAGTTTCAGCCATCTTTTCAGCAATACCGGTCAGCAACTGGTATTGCTCAGCTGCTTCAGGAAACTTTTTCTGTTTGTATAAGGCGTTCCCCAGATTGTAAGTTCCTTCAACTGAACGGGGATTTACCTCCAGACTTTTACGGTAAGCAATTTCCGATTCGGTAAACTTTTCGTTGCCATACAACTTGTTCCCTTCACGTACGTTCTTACGTTCAGCCTTTTGGGCAAACACCGCTCCCGAGCAAAACAGGAGCGCTCCCATCCATATCATTGATTTTCGTATACGTCTCATCTTATCCATTGAATTAAGAGAACAATTTTACTTTTCTGAAAATTCGGTTCTTCCTGTCTAAGGTAAGGAAGTCTACGATCAACAGGATCAATGCGATCCATGCCAGTGTCTGAAATTGTTCGTTGTATTCGGAATAGACTTTGCTGTCGAGTTCCGATTTATTCATCTTCTCTATCTCTTTCTGCAATGCTTTCAATGCAGAGTTGGTATTGTCGGCACGGACATACATGCCATGTCCTGCAGCTGCGATCTCCTGGCACATTTGTTCGCTCAACTTCGTGATAACGACGTTTCCATCTTTATCCTTCATATAATTGTTGGCTCCTGCGACAGGAATAGGCGAACCTTTCGGATCACCCATACCGACAATATTCACATGGATGCCTTTTTCGGCAGCAGCTGCTGCGGCTTTTACGGCATCGTCTTCATGGTTCTCACCGTCCGTGATCAGGATAATTGTCTTATCGGATGTTTCACTGGGAGTGAATGAACGCATAGCCAGATTGATAGCCGAACCAATAGCCGTACCTTGTGTCGATACCATCGACGGATTGATGGATGACAGGAACATCTTTGCCGAAATATAATCGGAAGTGATCGGCAACTGGGTGAAAGCATCACCGGCAAAAACGATCAGCCCCATCTTGTCATCTTTAAAACCATCCGTCAGTTTCGACAGCATCTGTTTAGCCTTTTCCAGACGGTTAGGTGATACGTCTTCGGCCAACATGGAGTTGGATACGTCCAGGCAAACCATTATTTCGACGCCCTGGCGTTTTACGGTTTCCAGTTTAGAACCAAACTGCGGTCCCGCAATAACAAAGATAACCATCGTGATGGCTCCGAACAATAGCCAAAACTTCAGATGCTGGCGTTTGGGAGATACCTCCGGCATCAACTCTGCCAACAATTCGGGATTACCATATTTCTTTATTGCTTTTTTCTTCAGGATGATTGCATATACATAGAATGCAATCAACACCGGAAGGATGAAAAGCAAGTACAAAAAGTCCGGATGTGCAAAACGAAACATAAGCCTTTATATTTACGGTATATTTCTTAACAATGTATTTCTCAATAAAATCTCAACCAAAAGCAGAGCGAATAACAACAAGGCCCAGTTCTTATATTCTTCCTGTTTCTTGCTGTACTGCTGAACGCTGATCTTGGTCTTTTCCATCTTGTCGATCTCCGAATAGATTTCTTTCAGACTGGCATTATCCGTTGCACGGAAATACTGTCCGCCGGTCGTTGCCGCAACCTGCTTCAAAGTCGCTTCATCGATTTCGACTGGAATATCCTGATATTGTACCCCGAATGCCGTTTGGAACGGATAAGGAGCCATACCTTGTGTCCCTACCCCGATCGAATAAACCCGGATACCGAATGTCTTGGCAATCTCTGCAGCCGTTACCGGAGCAATCTCACCCGCATTATTCACACCATCGGTCAAGAGGATAATCACTTTTGATTTAGCCTGACTGTCTTTAATACGGCTTACCGCATTAGCCAATCCCAGGCCGATGGCAGTTCCATCCTGGATGATTCCCGGTTGAATGTCCTTGAACAGGTTTAACAACACCGTATGATCAGTCGTCAGCGGGCACTGTGTGAAACTTTCAGCTGCAAAAACGACCAACCCGATATTATCGTTCGGACGACCGTTGATGAAGGAAGCCGCCACATCTTTGGAGGCCTCCAGGCGGTTCGGTTTCAGGTCCTGTGCTAGCATACTACTGGAAATATCCATTGCCAGCACAATATCGATACCTTCTGTCGAGGTGTTTTGCCAGCTATTCGTCGACTGCGGACGAGCCAGTATGATAATAAGTACCGCCACTGCTGCCATCCTTAATATAAAAGGAACATGTCTCAGGTATACTTTCCATGAAGTTGCTCCCGGTGCATCGAATGCTTCCGAAGATGATACCTGCAAACTAGCCTGACTTTTGCAGAGCTTCCAGATATACCATCCTATCATCGGGATAAGCAGCAATAACAAATACAGATATGTAGGATTTGCAAATACCATTTTATTCTTTTGTTATATTAGAATCGTTTGTTTCAGTTGCTTTCCCTTCCGTCTCTGCTTCGGGAACGGCAACTTCTTCAATCTTCGTCTGATTAATAAATAAGTATGCATTCACCATACTCAGATCATTCTCATCAGGCAGCGGATTCATTTTTGCGAATTTCACGAAATCAGACAAATTAAGTATCTGTTTCAGATTTTCGTAAACCGAATCAGCTTCGTGCTGCTTGCGGATAATGTCCAGAATCTCGCCGGAAGTCATTTCCATCGCATTGATATCGAAACGGTCCACGATATAGCGACGCAATGTCTCGGTGATTAACGTATAATACTCCTTGCTGCGACCCTGCTGCCAGAGTTTCTGCTGCTTGATCTCATCCAGTTCCTTGATAGCCTGCTCGTGAGGCGGGAGCTTCGGTTCCGGTTTCTTGAACGGGATAAGGGATTGCTTGTTGCGTATACGTTTAATAATATAGGCAATCACGCAAATCAGGAACAGAGCCAGCAATATGCCATAGATAAGCGGATAGTAGTCTGCCAGCACGAAAGGCGGTTTCCATATATCCTTTATATCATAAAACTCTTCCGGTTTATCCACATTCACAGGAATGGTCGAAACTTTCAGGGCCACCTGGTTTGAATAAACAGTATCGACTCCGTCGATTACTTTAAGTGGCGGCAACAGATACAATGACGAATCGAAAGAGGTAACCAGAATGTCCTGCTTGATCAGCAGGCGGTCGTTCTCGATAACCGACGAATCCGCTTTGGAAAGGCTCAGCACTTCTACCCCACGCATCAATGTGTCGTTGGGGATCACTATCTGAACCGGTTTGTCCTTATCTGTCGTAACCGTCAAATGTAAAACAGTCTGTTCTCCGATCAGGATGGCAGCCGAATCGATCTTTACATCGATCAATGTCCGCTGTGCCATCATCTTCCCTCCTGCCAGCAGGAACAGAAGAAGGAACAGAAAGCTTTTATTTATTATTTTCTTTTGCATGCTTAACTACGTTTATCAAAAAGAGCAATCAATGCCTTCACATAATCATCTTCCGTACGAATAGAAACTGAATCCACCCGGCATTTCTTGAACGAATCGCTCATGATAGTCTGCCGGCGGTTCCACCATTCCTTATAGGCTTCGCGGACGCGGGCGGAAGAACTGTCGATCCAGCGTTCTGCGCCGGTTTCAGCATCTTTTATCTTCATCAATCCGACAGACGGAAGTTCGGTTTCGCGACGGTCGTACACCTGGATAGCCACTACGTCATGTTTACGGTTGGCAATCGTCAGGGCATCCTTAAAACCATCCTTATCGATAAAGTCGGATATCAGGAAAGTCGTACAGCGTTTCTTTATGGCGTTGGTCAGGAATTTCAAAACCTGGCCGATATCCGTCTTCGTATCCTGTGGCTTGAAGTCGATCAGTTCGCGAATGATATAAAGAATATGTTTTTTCCCCTTCTGAGGTGGAATAAATTTCTCGATCTTATCAGAGAAGAACACCACACCGATCTTATCGTTATTTTGTATAGCCGAAAAAGCCAGTGTCGCAGCGATCTCCGTAATAACTTCTTTCTTCATTACGTTCACGGAACCAAAGTCTCTACTACCCGATACATCGATCAGCAACATCACGGTCAGTTCGCGCTCTTCTTCGAACACCTTTACATAAGGGCGCACATAGCGGGCGGTCACGTTCCAGTCGATATCGCGGATATCGTCGCCGTATTGATACTCGCGCACTTCGCTGAACGCCATACCACGACCTTTAAAGGCAGAGTGGTATTGTCCTGCAAAAATATTGCGGGACAAGCCGCGGGTCTTTATTTCAATTCGCCGAACCTTCTTTAATAGTTCACTTGTTTCCATTTTTCTTCAATTTGTGCTTTCAAAACTGATGTAAAACCGTTTCCCAAGTTGGGAAAGCATTTTACAAGGGTGAAAAACCGTTTCCCAAGTCGGGAAAGCATTTTACAAGGGTGAAAAACTGTTTCCCAAACCGGGAAAGCATTTTGCAAAGGTGTAAAGTCGTTTCCCACGCCGGGAAAGCATTTTACAAGGGTGCAAAGTCGTTTCCCAAACCGGGAAGGCATTTTTCACCAGTAAAAAAGCATTGCCAGAACCGAAGGTTAAGGCACCTCTACCTTATTAAGGATTTCGCTGATCACCTCTTCAGATGTCAGGTTATTCGCTTCCGCTTCGTAGCTCAAACCGATACGGTGACGCATCACGTCGTGGCATACGGCACGGATATCTTCCGGAATTACATAGCCTCTGCGTTTAATAAATGCATAAGCACGGGCAGCCAGCGCCAAATTGATGGAAGCACGGGGAGACGCACCGAATGCAATCATATTGGAAAGGTTTGCCAGACCATGTTCCTGCGGGAAACGGGTTGCAAACACGATGTCGACGATGTAACGTTCGATCTTTTCATCCAGATATACTTCACGCACTACTTTACGTGCTTCCAGTATCTCGTTCTTTGTCAGGATCGGTTTGATATCCGGTTTGATGCCGGAGATGTTCTGACGGATGATCAATTTTTCTTCCTCTTTCTTCGGATAGTTGATGATCACTTTCAGCATGAAACGGTCTACCTGCGCTTCGGGCAGCGGATAAGTACCTTCCTGCTCGATCGGGTTCTGGGTTGCCATTACCAGGAAGGGTTCCGACAACTTATACGTGTTTTCGCTGATTGTCACCTGACGTTCCTGCATGGCTTCCAACAGTGCACTCTGTACTTTGGCCGGTGCACGGTTAATTTCATCCGCCAACACAAAATTAGCGAAGACCGGGCCTTGTTTTACCTGAAACTCTTCGCTTTTCTGACTATAAATCATTGTACCGATCACGTCGGCCGGCAGCAAGTCCGGCGTAAACTGTATACGGCTGTATTTGGCATCGATCAGTGAGGCCAATGTTTTAATGGCAAGTGTTTTAGCCAACCCGGGAACACCTTCCAGCAGGATATGCCCATCTGAAAGCAGACCGATCATTAACGATTCAACCAAATGCTTCTGTCCAACAATTACCTGGTCCATGCCCATCGTAATCATGTTTACAAACGAACTTTTACTCTCAATCCGTTCGTTCAACTCACGAATGTCTACTGTCTGACTCATAGATTTTTTTCTTATTTATATTGTTATTGTTTCTGCTTGTTTTTATAGTTGCACAAAATTAGAAATGTTAAATTCGTATCCTTCACTTTTGCAGTTAAATAATACTAACCGGAGCGAGAACTATTTTGTTTTATTTTACTTAAAATCGTGGATTTTAGTTACAATTTTCCGGACAATATTTCTGTCTGACGTGCAGCGGCTTTCTCTACGGAAGCACGGCTATGTTTGTCTATTCCGTACAGTTCCGGTGCAGGCACCTGTATCTCAGTACCTACGGGGACATTGTTCGGGTCCTTAATGACAGATTTATTATATTCATACAGGTAAACCCAGAATATTTTACTCCCATAATATTCAAGAGAGATCAAGGTCAGACGACTTCCCGGTTCTATTTTTACTTTTGCCAGTATTTTAGGTGTTTGTGCCGCAGGCTCGACTATCGGTGCTACGGACTCGACGGAAACCGTATCCTTCTCCTCCACCGTTTCAGGTTCCGCTTCTGTTACTTCGGGTTCTTCCATACGGGTCGTATCCTCAGGAACAACAGCTGTTCCCGGCAACGACATACCTGTCAGGACAGTCGTTCCCGACGTATCAGATCCCAAGAATAAACTCCGGTTAAGATACAGGATGATACATGCTATTGCAACGATGGCAACAACACCGACGGATACCAGTATTTTGATCCAGGGAGAAGCCGTCGGCTTCTCGTCTTCAATCTGAAACCCGTCCATGCTTGGATAATTGGCAACTGAAGGTTCTTGCTTCGTCTCTTCTTCTAACTGGTCTGAAGATATATTTTCTGGTTCGGTTTGCTCAGGAATATCATTTTCTGCCGGAGAGGACTCGTCCGGGACTATCGATTCTTCGATTACTTCTTCCGGTTCATTTTTTGCGGGTTCTTCGACCGGCAGCTCAACCTCCGGAAGTTCTTCAGAAACACAGACATCATCTGCCGGCTGCAATGGCTCCGGTGTTCCAACGATCACTTCTTCACTTTCCTGAAGGATTTCTTCGACAGATTCATCTTCCGCTTCTTTGTCTTCCACCGTATTGGATACGTCCAGGTCGGTAAAGTCAACATCTTCGTTCAATTCCGTAGTTTCAAAAAAAGAAAATGGTTTATTTACCAGTTCACGTAATTCTTTATCAGGGAGGAAGGAAAACTTATAATGTGCAGGTATCAGGAAACGCTCACCGGTATTCACATGGATACTCTCCCGTTTTTCTACCAAAACGATTTTAAAACTACCAAGTCCCTTTATTTTAGCAACTTTGTCGGTAAAAACTCCTTGTGATACGATGGCAATAAACTCTCTCAGGAATTGCTCGGCGCTATTCCTATCCTTTCCGGTACGCTCGGCCAGTAAACCGGCCAGATCTTGTATTGTCAGCCGACTATTCATTGTCGCTCAGTTCTTTTAGTTTGGATTTCAGGGTCGCCCCCGGCTTAAAGACAGGAACCAGCTTGGGTGGGACCAGATAACGTTTTCCACTTGCAGGATTAACAGAGATACGTTCCGCTTTCTTCTTGACTTCAAACAGCCCGAATCCCTGTAAATAGACAGCATCATTATCCGCCAGTTTCGAACCGACCACAGCCCCAAAAGCGGCCAACATTTCTGTTACCTCTTTCGACGTCCATCCCAGTTTTACAGATAATTCTGTAATCAGTTCCTTGTTTTTCATACTTGCTTCATCTATAGATTCAGCCACGATATTAGTAATTTTTTTGTAAACAGACAAACTTCTTAATGCTTTTTATATCAAAGCAACACTTTTCCGTAAAGGTCGAAAGCCTGTGATTCTTCGATATTTACGTTGTAAAACTCTCCCGGCTTCAATGAGTGCTCTTTAAAAACAATCACTTCAGGATCTACCTCCGGAGAATCGAATTCGGTACGACCGATATAGCCGTCTTCCTCTTCCCGGTCGATTATTACTTTAAAAGTTTGACCCACTTTCGACTCATTCACCCCAGCAGATATTCTTTCCTGTATCCGCATGAGATAATCCAGACGTTCCTGTTTGACTTCGTCGGGCACATCATCCGTATAATTTTTGAATGAATAGGTACCCTCTTCATGGCTATAGGCAAAAGCACCCATACGTTCGAAACGTGCCTTTTTGACAAACTCGACCAGTTCCTCAAAGTCCTGCTCCGTTTCACCCGGATGGCCCACCATCAAGGTTGTACGGATATGGATACCCGGAACTTCTTCACGGATGCGTTCCAGCAAAGCATACGTTTCTTCCTTCGTGATATTGCGGCGCATTTTTGTAAGCATCGGATCGCTGATATGTTGTAAAGCGATATCCAGATATTTGCAGACATTTGCACGTTCACGCATCACCCGCAACAAATCATAAGGGAAATGGGTAGGATAAGCATAATGCAAACGAATCCATTCCACTCCGGGGATATCAGAAATACGTTCGACCAGTTCCGGCAACGCGTACCTTTTATATATATCTTTTCCGTAATAAGTCAAATCCTGGGCGATCACCTGAAATTCTTTTACACCCTGTGCCACAAGCAAACGGACCTCTTCTTCTATCTGCTCCATCGGAAGGGACTGGTAATGTCCGGTACTGATAGGAATGGCACAATAGGAACAAGTTCGGTTACACCCCTCCGCTATTTTCAGAAAGGCATAATGTTTCGGGGTGGTCAATACACGGTCGGAAGCCAGTTCACGATGATACGATTTACCGATATCAGTAAGGAGTTGCTTCCAGTTGAATTTACCGTAAAAGCGGTCTACCTCCGGCAATTCCTGTTTCATTTCCTCCAGAAAACGTTCGGTGAGACATCCCATTACATACAACTGGCCGATCTTTCCTTTTTTCTTGGCTTCACCCAGTTCCAGAATCATGTTTATCGATTCTTCCTGCGCATCACCGATAAAACCGCAAGTATTAACGACAACGATCTCCCCGTTTATTTTATGCGGATCATGCTCCACCGTATAACCGTTAGCTACAAACTGACGCATCAGTTGTTCAGAATCAACCAGATTCTTCGAACACCCAAGCGTTATGATATCTACTTTATTTTTCCTCATATTATTTTACGGACTGATAGTAACTAGTTCCCCTCTTGAGAGGGGATAAGGGGTATGTTATAATTCTGTCCAAAAACAGGCTTTAACACACCCCCTGCCCCCTCTCAAGAGGGGAAAAGTTACTCTTATCTGGTATTATTATTCTCCAAATAGCGAATTGACAAATTCCTTTTTATTAAAGACCTGCAGATCCTCCATTCCTTCACCCAGGCCGATATACTTCACCGGGATACGAAAATGGTCTGAAATACCGATCACTACACCACCTTTAGCCGTTCCGTCCAGTTTCGTTACAGCCAAGGCATTCACTTCGGTTGCAGCAGTAAATTGTTTTGCCTGTTCAAAAGCATTCTGACCTGTCGAACCGTCCAGGACCAACAAAACTTCGTGAGGAGCATCAGGGATAACCTTCTTCATCACATTTTTGATCTTGGTCAACTCATTCATCAGGTTTATCTTGTTATGCAAACGGCCGGCCGTATCGATGATAACGACATCCGCTCCATTTGCCTTGGCTGAACTAAGCGTATCAAACGCTACGGAAGCCGGATCAGAACCCATCTTTTGCTTTACGATAGGCACGCCTACCCGTTCACTCCAGATGACAAGCTGTTCCACCGCTGCGGCACGGAATGTATCGGCTGCTCCCAAATAAACATTCTTTCCGGCTTTCTTGAACTGGTAAGCCAACTTTCCGATCGTAGTAGTCTTACCGACACCGTTCACACCGACTACCATAATTACATAGGGCTTTTTATCTTCCGGCACAGTAAAGCTTTCGGCATCTTCCGTATTGTTTTCGGTAAGCAGAGTTGCGATTTCATCGCGCAACAATGTTGTCAGTTCCTGGGTAGTTACATATTTATCCCGGGCTACGCGCTTTTCGATACGCTCAATGATCTTCAACGTCGTATCTACACCGACGTCGGAAGTTATAAGCACCTCTTCCAGATTATCCAATACTTCATCATCGACCTTGCTCTTACCGGCAATAGCCCTGGTGAGTTTAGAAAAAACATTTTCTTTTGTCTTAGATAACCCTTTGTCTAAAGTTTCCTTTTTTTCTTTACTGAAAAAGCTAAAAATACCCATATATTAATTCGCTTAATTTATTTCTGCTTAGAATGAGGCTGCTAAGTTACAACTTTTTTAGTTGACAGATGACAGTTGACCGTGGAAAGTTATTTGTTTTCCGTAAAAACAACCCTGTCACTTGCTTGTTGCAACTTAACCGTTTCTTCCTTTATAGTCTTCGTAGCCGAATGTTCTGTAGACCACCAATTCATCATCCTTACTCCAGAGAGCCAATGACGGATGCGGTATGCCGTTGAACATGGATGTTTTGACAATCGTATAGTGAATCATATCTTCAAAGACGATCTTGTCCCCTATCTTCAGCGGTTCATCGAATGACCAGTCTCCCATATAATCACCACTCAGACAACTGTTTCCGCCGATTCGGTAAGTAGGCTTTCCCTCTACCGGATCTGTTGCATTACGGATAACCGGTTTATATGGCATCTCCAGGCAATCAGGCATGTGGCAGGTAAACGAAGCGTCAATTATAGCCGTCTTTATTCCGTGGTTTTCAACGATATCCACAACGGTCGTCAGGAGAAATCCCGTTTGCCATGCAAAAGCACTTCCTGGCTCCATAATAATCTCTAAATTAGGATGCTTAACCTTAAAACTCTGAAGTAATGATATCAGATGCTCCGTATCATATCCTTTGCGAGTCATCAGATGTCCGCCGCCCATATTCAACCATTTTATATGCGGAAGAAAACGTCCGAAACGCTTCTCCACTTCTCCCAATGTTTTTTCCAGATCGAACGAAGTCGATTCACATAATGTATGGAAATGCAATCCTTCCACTCCTTCCGGTAACTTTTCACCCAGCAGGTCGGCTATAATGCCCATCCGCGAACCGGGCGCACAAGGATTGTACAATTCCGTTTCCACATCCGAATATTCCGGATTAATGCGTAAACCGCACGATACCCGATTCCCGTCTGCCTTTACCATCGGATAAAAACGCTCGAACTGAGACAAGGAATTAAAGGTTACATGACTGCTGTATTTTAATATGGCAGGAAAATCCGTTTCCGTATAAGCCGGCGAATAGGTATGTGCCGGACTTCCCATTTCTTCAAAAGCCAATTGTGCCTCAAACTTCGAACTGGCCGTTGAATAAGGTATATACTCACGAACGATCGGAAAAGATTTCCATAAAGCAAATGCTTTAAATGCAAGGATTATATTCACTCCTGCCCGCTCCTTCACACTTTTGATCAGTGCCAGGTTATTACGAAGCAGCTTCTCTTCCATCACATAACAAGGAGAGGGTATTACGTTGAAATCGATCATTTAGTTTCTTTATTCTATTAAACAAGCTACAAAGATAATCTTATATTCATAATATCCCACCTTATAGACCTGAAGAAGATTTGTATGGTAACTAATTTGTTTCCAAGCATACCCGTTCCCCTCTCATTTATGATACAATAGTTTTTTCTTCTCTATTAACAATATTTACAAGGCTTCCCGTAGGATATCTACTAAATTTAAGTAGATATGCTAAAAAATAGTAGACTATTAATCAGAAAATTAAAAACAAATGGAACGATTGACAGCACAAGAAGGAATGTTCCGGTATCGTTTAGAATGCAATGATTGATCTAGTTTAACATCTTATTCCCTTTTTTGAGTAGACACAAAAAAGGCATGAAATCTTCAAAATGCTGCCAGGCGATAATAAAGATAACATGCCCCGCCCTCTCAAAAAGGAGAATATTTTTTTATTACAAATTATCAATCCAACGTTTTCCCGCGGGCGTTTGCAGAAAGATATAAAAACCAACTGCAAGAACTGTTAATATACCCAATGTTATCATAACTTTTTCATTTTAAAATACTATTACCAATACTAGCTAATACAATAGCTAAAACACATCCCATAATAGCGATTATGACCCATTTTATCTCTGTTCCTTGTAGAAAAGAGATGATTCCACCTAACACCATTGCTGTAAATGTTAACTTTGACAAATCATAAAAGTATTTCGCCATAGTTTCTTTTTTCAGCTTTTTCATTTCAGCAGAGGTCTTTTGCGCCTCCTTCCGTTCTATAAATTCCCCCATAATTAAGACTTTTGTTTGTTAATGCCTCAAAGATAGGGATTCAATCCGGAATATCAACTTGTTCGTCTGATTTTTATCCGATAATCGTCAGCCTGGCAAACTTCAATAGTAACTGTTTTTGTCCGAAATGGGTGAATGCTACCGTTGCTTTTGCATTTCCGCCATCGCCTTCGATAGCAATGACTTCTCCTTCTCCAAAACGATCGTGACGTACTTTTGCTCCGACACGTAAACCGGAAAGGTCGGATGCAGGAGCAGAAGACGACGCCGGAGTGGATGTTGTTGTTTCTACTTTTGTCAAACGCTGGCGTTGCAGTGCCTGTGCCACAGGAGATATAAAAGAAGGTTCTTCCTTCTCCACTGCACGTGGCTGCTGGAAAGGCGAAGTAAATGCCGGACGCTGGAACCGTTCGCGGGCAGCAGCAAAAGTGTCTGCCGACGAATCCGCCGGAACATCCAGGAAGCGCACATCGATATCTTTCAGAAAACGGCTGGGAGAACACATGGCGCTTTGCCCGTTCCGGAAACGGCTTTTGGCATAAGTCAGCACACAGTTTTCTTCGGCACGGGTGATCGCTACATAGAACAAACGACGTTCCTCTTCTACCGCACGCGGATTATCCTTGGACATAGATGATGGGAATAACTCCTCTTCCAAACCGACAACAAACACATTTTTAAATTCCAGTCCCTTAGCGGCATGTACGGTCATCATCGTTACTTTATTGGCCTGCTCGTCTTTGTCATTATCCTGGTCGGTCAGCAGGGATACTTCCGAAAGGAAGTCTGCCAGAGAGACCTGCTCGACTCCTTCTTCACGTCTCAACTCACAAAACTCAGCAATACCTTTCAATAACTCCTGCAAGTTCTCTTGTTTACTAATCCCTTCCACCGAACGGTCCTGAAAAAGAGAACTGACAATCCCACTCTCCTTGACCACTATTGCTGCCATTTCTTCGGCGGACAAGCGGGTGTTCTGCTCTATGAAGCGTTCAATCATCTCACGGAAATCAGTCAGTTTCTTCGCTGTCCCGCTATTGATAGGCAAGTCGTAGTCGATAGGAGCATTCAGTACCGTCCAAAGACTTACGTTATTTTCCGTAGCTGCTTTTATCACTTTATTGACAGTCGTATCTCCGATGCCTCGCGACGGATAATTGATAACACGCTTGAATGCTTCTTCGTCATGAGGATTCACAATCAGGCGCAGATAAGAAATGATATCTTTTATTTCCTTCCGCTGATAAAATGACAAACCGCCATATATTTTATAAGGAATACCTCTTTTACGGAGCGCCTCTTCCAGAATACGCGACTGTGCATTCGTCCGGTACAGGATGGCAAAGTCCGCATAATCATAATCCTTGCGCAACCGCAAC
The DNA here is from genome assembly GCF_023656795.1 of Parabacteroides caeci. Taxonomy (NCBI): domain Bacteria; kingdom Pseudomonadati; phylum Bacteroidota; class Bacteroidia; order Bacteroidales; family Tannerellaceae; genus Parabacteroides; species Parabacteroides caeci. Next base: position 61,485 of record NZ_JAMOKT010000014.1, on the reverse strand, counting down.
TCATTGATTGCAGAAGCAACAGCATATCCTTCCTCGTAATCCGAATAAGAAGCAGAGATACGCACTTTGCTACCCTCTTCCTTTTCCGAATAGACATTTTTATGAATCTGCTCCTTGTTCTTATGAATCAGACTATTTGCCGCATTTACAATATTTTGTGTAGAACGGTAATTACGCTCCAGTTTAAAGATACGGCATCCGGGATACTGATTTTTGAATTGCAGGATATTGTCAATATTGGCACCACGGAAAGAATAGATACTTTGTGCATCATCCCCTACCACACAGATGCGGCGATGCTGCTCACAAAGTCTTTGGACTATCAAGTGCTGCGCAAAGTTCGTGTCCTGATACTCATCAACCAACACGAACTGGAAGAAACTGCGGTATTTCTCCAGCACCTGCGGATGGTCACGGAACAGGATATTTGTCTGAAGCAACAAATCATCGAAGTCCATGGCACCGGCCTGCTGGCAACGGTTCTGATACCGTTTATAAATTTCACGCAGTAAAGGAACTTTCGAATCTATGTCATGTTGCATCAGTTCCTTGCTTTGTTCGTAGGCTTTCCAGGTAACCAGCGCATTCTTGGCATTGGAGATACGGCTTTGTACCATGCCGAGACGATATACCTTATCGTCCAGCTGCATCTCTTTGATGATAGCTTTCAGCAGACTTTTCGAATCTGTCGTGTCGTAAATGGTAAAGTTGGAAGGATACCCGATATGCTCCGCTTCATAACGCAAGATACGTGAGAAGATAGAGTGAAACGTCCCCATCCACAGACGGCGGGCCGTCTGGTCACCAGTAATGGCGGCGATACGTTCCTTCATTTCACGGGCTGCCTTATTAGTAAAAGTCAGTGCCAGGATACTTTGAGGTGCCAACCCCAGATGTACCAGATAAGCAATCTTATAAGTAAGCACCCTGGTCTTACCCGAACCGGCACCGGCAATCACCAATGACGGACCTTCGTTATATTCCACAGCTTCACGCTGACTTTCATTCAGTTTATTCAGATATTCTTCCACGTACCTTTTCTTTTAGGAACACAAAGGTACTAATTTTTATTTATTCGGATTTCATTAAATCATCATTCCTGTTATTTAAAAGGATTCAGGCAAATTGATACGATTGTGTTAGCAAGGATTACAATAAATTATTACCTTCGGGCGTTAATAAAAGAAAAACGATGAACACACGGTTAGCAGCAAATCTATCGGTACTCTTTACAGCTTGTATGCTTGTACTATCATTCAGTTTCGGCTTTCACAACTACTCGGAGGCACAGAAAGCAATCGTTTCGGACCTGAACCAGGCATTGCAGCAGACCATTATGCAAAATTCCGGGCTATGGATGAATCAGGATACGCTCAAAACCTATTCACGCCTATCCGCCGTTTTCGGAAATCCCGTTTCCATCGAAAGTTATAACAAAGATTTTGCCGAAGCATTGAAGTTCGAGCAATTAAAAGATAAAAGCGGCATCATCGTACATGTAAAAAATAAGAAAGCCATAGATAAACCGGTAACAGACGCAACGCCTGGAAAAGACCAGACCAAGAATTACCTGGTAAGCGATACCGTTATCTGGTTAAGTGCAAATCTGAACCTCCCCGAATCATCCCAGGAAGATTTGGGAATCTCTTTTCAAGGGTATGTAAACTATTCAGCCTCCGACGTCCTGGCGCTGACAGACAAGAAGGTTCCCCTCCTGCTCCTGTTGCTTGCCCTCCTGGCAGGTTGTCTTTCGTGGTTTTTAATGCGGCGCAAGCAGGCTGAAACTCCTGTACAAAAAGAAAACCTTATCGCTTTCGGAAATCTTACTTTCTCATGCGACAAGGCTTGTTTCTATAAAGAAGACCAGGAAAAACTACGGTTAACTCCGCAGCAATATAAAATAATGGAAATGTTCTACCTTACCTCTTCCCATATATTAGCGCGCACTGATATTTGCGAAGCCCTATGGCCCGGCAAGGAGAATGCCGACGAAACACTGAACACCCTGATACGCCGCCTCCGCCCGCTTATCGAGGAAAACAGTAATCTCAAAATAACAACAGACCGCGGACGAGCTTACCAGCTGGAAATCAAAGAACCGGTAACAGAGGCCTACACCCAGACTGCCTGAACACGGAGAAACTTTTACACGTAAAAGAATAATTATGAACAAAAATCAGCAACCGGAATGGCTTGAATGGGCCAAGGAACTACAATTTATCGCACAAGCGGGGTTAACATATTCAAAAGATGCTTTCGATATCGAACGGTTTGAACGTATCAGGGAAATTTCGGCCGAAATAGTCAGCCGGCAAACCGGTTTGCCTTTGGAGAAAGTAAAGGACTTGTTTTGCAACGAAGAAGGTTTCCAAACACCTAAGCTGGACACAAGAGCCGCCATCTTTAAAGACAACAAGATACTGCTGGTCAAAGAGAAAAACGGTACCTGGTCGTTACCCGGAGGTTGGGTGGACGTTAACCAGACCATAAAGTCGAACACAATAAAAGAGGTAAAAGAGGAAGCCGGCTTAGACGTCGAAGCAACCCGGATTATAGCGGTACAGGATCGGAACCTGCATAATCTGCCTCCCTATGCTTATAATGTCTGCAAAGTTTTTGTCCTCTGTGAAGCCCAAGGCGGAGATTTTCAGCCCAACATAGAAACGATAGAAAGCGATTATTTCAGCCTCGATGAAATTCCCCCGCTGGCGGAAGAAAAGAATAATAAGGAACAGATAGAAATGTGCTTTGCCGCCTACCGGGATAAAGACTGGGAGGTACAGTTTGACTGAAAACCACGAATATCAATCATAAAACGTAAAACCATGAAGACAAAGTATTTATTAGGGATTTTGTTTGTAACAATGTTCGCCGCATCATGCAATAGAACCATCGATAACAAGTACAGGTCATTGACTATACAAACAAAAGGTATAGAGTATGATTCTTTGTTCATCCGAAACACGGAGATTCGGCCTTTCTTTATAAAAGGGGAAAAGGCGGATAGCATTACATGGACATTTCAGATACCGGACAGCCTGTATAAAACGACAGCGTCTTTTGAGATACTCCCCAAGCCTTTTGACTGGAATACAAATACCACCTTCAAAGCATCATTTATAGCAACCATAAATGGAAAAGACCTTTATACGCATCAACTGACACTCGATGAAGAATCATCCCTTTTCACCCTGGCATATAAGGATTGCAAGACAATAGAGAATATTTTCTTAAATGCCAAAACTCCGGAAGGAACAGACAGCACAGTTATAGGAAAAATCAACCAGACGATATTTACGGTGGAACCAGATAAAGATTCCGAGACATATATCAGATTGATTGACCCTTTTTACAGCCTTTTCATGAGTCAGAACGATACAACTTATGAAGAATATGTAAACAGATACACCCTATTGGCCAAACAATATCCAGCTTCAAAATACCTGATCTCCCAATTTGCCAACCATCTGAGTCAATATAAGGACAAGAAAGATGTTCAGACCATTTATACTAATTTCTCAGATAAATATAAAGGTACAATCTGGGGAGAAGCCGTTGAGAAATATCTGACCGCAAAATTCGAAAACATCAGTCTGCCCGATGCTTTAACGGAAGAAAGCACTCCAATCATAAAAGACTCTACACGATGTACGGTCATCATCTTTTCTGCTTCTTGGTGTCAGCCTTGCCATAAGCAACTTCCTGTCCAGAAAGAAATTTATCAGAAATTGAAAGACAAAGTAGATTTCGTAACCATATCTATAGATGAAAAGAAAACAATCAAACAATGGCAGGAATTTGTGAAAAAAGAGGAATTACCCTGGAGAAGCCTGCTAGCTTACCAGGATATAGCCGGAGTACGTGGCAAATATTATGTACCTCACATTCCGCATACCCTATTAGTATATCCCGACGGCAATTTCGAACCATTCAATTTATGGGAAGAAAATGAGATAAACAAGCTATATGCATTAACAGGAAACTAAGCAAAACTTACGTCAGAATGAAAGTTGTACCAATATTACGGATATTGTTACCCTAATTACATGTCCCTGTTTTTAGATATAAATCTCTTTGTATCTTTGTTACTGTTCAAATACTTACGACTTTGGAAAGTAAAACGATAAAAATAGGAACGGTTCACCAATGTAACTGCTACATGGGCAGCAAGACATTGCATCCTCTGGTCAGCGTCATCGACTTATCCGACAGTAACCTGACGCAGCAAAACATCAAGTTAGGCTTTTATGCCGTCCTGTTAAGGGAATGCCGGTGCGGGGATTTCCTGTACGGACGTCAATATTATGACTATTCTGACGGTACGCTCCTGTTCCTCACACCGGGAGAGACCATTGCAATGGATAACTGCTTATTACCGCAGAAAGGCAGGATGCTGGCATTTCATCCGGACCTTATCGGTTGCACTTCGTTGGGGCAGAATATACAGGATTACTCGTTCTTTTCTTATCACAAAAATGAAGCCCTCCATATCTCGGCACGTGAGAAACAGAAAGTATCGGAATGTTTCGATAATATCCGTGAAGAGTTACAGCATGCCATAGATTGCCACAGCAAAACGCTGATAACAAAATATATCGAGTTGCTGCTGAATTATTGTACACGTTTCAACGAACGCCAGTTTATCACCCGTTGCGAAGCCAACAAGAAACTTCTCACCAAATTTGAGAAGATACTGAATGAATATTTCGAAGCAGACCGGGTGAAACGCAATGGTTTGCCTTCGGCTGAATATTGTGCGGATTTACTTCAGTTGTCACCCTCCTATTTCACGGATTTGCTGAAATATGAAACGGGGAAAAACATAAAGGAACACATACAGTTCAAACGTATCGAAATCGCCCGGCAACGGCTTCAGACAACCGACAAAACCGTCAACCAGATTGCTGACGAACTGGGCTATTCTTCAGTCCAGTATTTTACCCGGTTGTTTACCCAAATAGCCGGATGTTCACCCAACGAATACAGGCATCCCAACTGATACATTATATATACCTCCCTGACACGCCAATTATCAGTATGATTTAACTTGTTATCCGGATTCAGAGAAATTCAATCTTAGAAATAATTGAGCTATCCCGTTCCCGTGCTTGACACGGGATCGCAGAGGCACCGGTTTTCTTTTGTCCCGAAGGGACTAACTGTGAATAGCCGCCGGTGAAGCCGGGGGATCCCGATATATGCCGAATGGTGCGTCCCTGAAGGGGGGCGAATAATACGTTGTGATTGAACCCTTTCAGGGCTCACTGGCTGGATGCCATTCCACCCCCCCGGCTTCACCGGCGGCTATTCACAGTTAGTCCTTTCAGGACATAGACAAGGATGATGAAGTCAGTTCTCTTGCGGCCCCGTGTCAAGCACGGGGACAGGATAGTTCACTTCTGATAAATAGTGACTCATATCATAAAATAAAAACAGTTTCTTAGAGGAAAATTTAAATAGTTAATAGTATCTACAACATCTACAATCACATCTTAATACTTTATAAATAAACATCTTATATAATAGTTGTAGATGATTTTACATCTACAACTACCATCCTTTATCTACCACTTTATGCACTATCTTGCTTTTCGATGGAGAAAGGAGGAGGGATGAATAAAAGTTTCTTGTGGAGGAAATAAAAGTTTTGTGCGGTGGAAACTTTTGTTTTCTCAGCACAAAACAAAAGTTTAGACAGCAGAAAAACAAATAAACTATACCTGACAGCAATTATGGACATAGAGATAAATGTAATACCCCACAAGTGTAAGATGGTTACATGTTGTATTTGAAAAGTAACAATAATGGTAGATATATCCCTACTATTGTAGATACATTTATATCTACATTCATATTATAATCCGCTAATAAACAATAAATTACAACAGGAGTTGTAGATATTGTAGATAAGAACCTTTGAACTAAATCAATTCCGTCAATAGTTTATCGTTTATTGTTCCAACAAACCTTCCAGATAACGTTCGGGCGGTAATCCGATGCGCTGCATGAATCCGGCAAGAGCACTAAAATTCAATCCTTCTTTCTCACTGTTAAGCAAAGCAACCCGGCGAATCACACTTAACGGCAAAGAAATGGGAACGGAAGGCAGCAATTGTCCGTTATCATACCGGTAACCGGCTTCGGACGGACTGCGGAGGACTGCCAGCCGCCATTCTTTTTCCGGAGCAGATAATGGTTCCTCTACTTCCAGGCAGGCATTGCATAAAAGAGAAAAGAAACGCGAATCGGCAGTAAAGCCGCTGTGTTCTTCATCGAAAAAGAATTTATCGTACTCGCGGTCCATCTGAGTAATGAAATTATCGAGTATCTGTTTTTCGTCGTATTTACAACGTACCAGGAATATGTTTTCAAAAAGACAATGTTCGGCTAATTGCTCATAGTCAAAGGATAACCGCAGATAAGGCTGTCCGGCTGACCACACCTTCTCAGGCAGGACGGTTTCATTCTCATAGAAGGAAAACTTATAAAGTTCCATCTCCGGCCCGATCAGCATCCGGCGCCTTTCACGAAAAAAAGGAATAGCCTGTTTACTGCTTTCCAAAGGGATACCTTTTTGTACCTCATATTCTCCGATAGCCTTCCGGAGCAGCGATAATCCATATTGATATTCTTCTTCAGGAACCGTATATAATAAATTCTCAGCCTGTAAAATAAGTGCCGGTTCGCCGACCGGTCCGGTGCATCCTTCAACGAACGATTGCAATGATATATAGCCTGATAATTCCATTAATTTAATATTTTTTGTGGGCAAAGATACACTATAATTCAGAGAATTACTACCTTTGTTTCAACTATAAACAATTCTAATAACCAATTACAAGAAGATGAAACGTCGTGATTTCTTAAAGACCAGTGTAGTAGCTGGTGCCGCTCTCTCAATAGACTTTACCGGGTTGCAAGCTGCGTTATCCAGCAATACGATGGCAGTGGAACAGGCTCCCGAAATGGTCGCTGTAATGGGTGGCGAGCCCGAAGTCATGCTTGACAAAGCATTGGAGACCCTGGGGGGAATCGGTAAATACATCAAGAAAGGGCAAAAAGTCGTTATCAAACCGAACATCGGCTGGGACCGTACACCGGAACTGGCTGGAAACACTAATCCGGGACTAATCAAGGCATTGGTTAAGAAGTGCCTGGAAGCCGGGGCTGAAAAAGTGACTGTTTTCGACCATACCTGCGACAACTGGCAGAAATGTTACGAAAGCAGTGGCATCGCCGCCGCTGTCAAAGAAGCCGGGGGTATCATCATGCCTGCCAACGATGAGAAGTATTTCAAAGAAGTATCCATCCCCAACGGAGTAAAAGTAAAGTCCGCAAAGATACATGAAGCGTTGATTGAAGCGGATGCGTGGATTAACGTACCTATCCTGAAGAACCATGGCGGAGCGAAACTGTCGTGTGCCATGAAGAACTATATGGGTATCGTGTGGGACCGCCGTTTCTTCCATCAGAACGACCTGCAACAATGTATCGCCGACATCTGTACCTGGCAGAAGAAACCGGTATTGAACATTGTGGATGCTTACCGTATGATGCATCAGAACGGACCGCAGGGTAAAAGCGCTGCCGACGTAGCTACATTGAAATCCATGATTGTTTCCCCGAATATCATTGCCATCGACACAGCTGCCCTGGCTTTATTCAACCAGGTAAAGAAACTGGATATAGAGGCCGTAAGCCATATCAGCAAAGGCGAAGAATTGAAACTGGGAACAACGGATTTAAAGAAAGTCAATATCAAACGTATTAAGATTTAATGAAGCGATTAAATTATCAGAAAGGAGTGAGAGTACTTCTCGCACTCCTGTTTTTTGTACCCATACTCTTGTTTTTTCTTGATTTCACCAACAAGATGCCGGTGGATGTACATAAGTTTCTGCATATCCAATTATTACCCGCAGTATTAGGCGGTATGTTTGGTATTGTTGCAGTATTGCTTATTATGACATACCTTTTTGGACGTATATACTGTTCAGCCATTTGTCCGGCCGGGATTCTGCAAGATATCATCAACCGTTTGTTTTGTATTGGTAAAAAGAAGAAAAAAGGTGTTCGCCGTTTCAGTTATCATAAGCCAATGAACTGGCTACGGTATTCAATACTGGCCCTAACAGTGGTGACTACCGCATTGGGATTTTCCGGGTTATGCTTATTGCTCGACCCTTATAGCAATTTCGGTCGTATAGCGGCAAATCTGTTTCGTCCTGCTGTGATGTGGGGAAATAATGTATTAGCCGACTGGCTGATGAAGATGGATAACTATTCTTTATTCCATGTTACAATCAGTACGGTTAGTATTGCCGGATTAATATCTGCCATTGTTGCACTGGTCGTATTTATTGTAATGGTTATTTTCCGGGGGCGTTTGTTTTGCAATACATTATGTCCGGTTGGTGCTTTACTCAGCCTGGTATCACGTTATTCACAAATGCGTATCTCGTTTGACAAGGAAGCCTGCAACCATTGCGGCAACTGCGAACGAACCTGCAAGGCGGAAGCTATTAATGCAAAAGAGATGACGGTCGACTCTTCGCGTTGCGTGGATTGCTTCAATTGCGTTTCTTCCTGTTCCAAAGGCGGATTGCAATACCGTTTCAAACCGGCTTTCCGTAAAGAGAATGCCGATACGGACGGTTCCAATGCGATCCCGTGTCAAGCACGGGAACGGGTAAGTGCTTCTAACAGCCGCCGTACTTTTCTGGCAACCGGAGTAACGATTGCTGCAACATTGCCTGTTGTTTCGGCTATAGCAGACGGCGTCGGACAAGCCAAAGGACATGGTCAAGGTAACGGTCACGGAAAGAAAAAAGGCCGGAAGAAATGGCCGCCCATCACCCCTCCCGGTTCCCTGAACCTGGAACGGTTTAAAGACAAATGTACGGGATGCCATATCTGTGTCGTGAAATGTCCCAGTCAGGTATTACGTCCGGCAGGGCTTGAATATGGTTTCGACTATCTATTGAAACCACGCATGGCTTATATCAGCAGTTATTGTAACTATGAATGTACCATTTGCTCGGAAGTCTGTCCGGCCGAAGCTCTCAAACCGATTTCCGTAGAAGAAAAGAAATCGTTGCAAGTCGGCATTGCCACCTTCTTTATCAACCGTTGTATCGTGAAGACGAAAGGGACCGATTGCGGTGCTTGTTCCGAACACTGTCCGACACAAGCGGTACATATGGTTCCTTATGAAGGGACGCTGACTATTCCCGAAGTAAATCCGGACCTGTGTGTCGGTTGCGGCGGCTGCGAATCCATCTGTCCGGTACGTCCGATGCGTGCCATTATTGTAAAAGCAAATACGGTGCATCAGACCATTGTTTTACCGGAAGAGGAAGAAGTTAAAAACGTAGAAGTCGATGACTTCGGATTCTAACGGAAAAATGCTACCTTTGCAAGCAAATTTTGCAGAATGAAATTCGAATTACAACACAACGATACTAAAACAAATGCAAGGGCGGGCTTGATTACAACCGACCACGGGGTAATCGAGACGCCCATTTTTATGCCTGTCGGAACACAAGGCACAGTGAAAGGAGTCCACATGACCGAGTTGAAAGAAGATATCGACGCCCAGATTATCTTGGGTAACACCTATCATCTTTATCTTCGGCCGGGTCTTGAAATACTGGAAAAGGCAGGCGGACTTCACAAGTTCAATACATGGGACCGTCCTATCCTGACCGACAGCGGCGGCTTCCAGGTGTTCTCGCTTTCCGACAACCGTAAACTGCATGAGGAAGGTGCCGAATTCCGCTCGCATATCGACGGTTCGAAGCATCTCTTCACACCGGAGAAAGTTATGGATATCCAACGTATCATCGGAGCCGATATCATTATGGCTTTCGACGAATGCTGTCCGGGTGATGCCGATTACGACTATGCCAAGAAATCACTGGGACTGACCGAACGCTGGCTGGACCGTTGTTTCGACCGTTTCAACGCCACGGAACCGAAATACGGATATCAGCAATGTCTCTTCCCGATTGTACAGGGTTGCGTATATCCGGACCTGCGCCGTCACGCCGCTGAAAACGTTGCCAGGAAGGGAGCTGACGGGAATGCCATCGGCGGACTGGCTGTCGGCGAACCGACCGAGAAGATGTATGAAATGATCGAGGTTGTAAATGAAATATTGCCGAAAGACAAGCCCCGTTACCTGATGGGGGTCGGTACGCCGATAAACCTGCTGGAAGCTATCGAACGCGGCGTGGATATGTTCGACTGCATCATGCCGACCCGTAACGGACGCAACGGACAGCTTTTCACCCGTTTCGGCACCATCAATATCCGTAACAAGAAATGGGAAGACGACTTCTCTCCCATCGACTCCGACGGAAACTCTTATGTGGATACGCTTTACAGCAAAGCCTACCTGCATCATCTGGTCAAAGTAAACGAACTGTTGGGCTTACAAATCGCCTCCATCCATAACCTCGCCTTTTACCTATGGCTGGTGAAGGAAGCACGCAGGCACATCATTGCCGGCGATTTCTCTACCTGGAAAAACGGCATGGTGCAACAACTAAATAATCGGTTATAATGGGATTGTTGACAAAAGACTGTAGATGGCACGCAGTCTTTTACAACAGCCGTAATTAATTAACGATCTATATGAAATTCAAATTAAGACGGATAGACTGGTATATCATCAAGCAATTTCTCGGGACGTATGTTTTCGCGATTATACTGATTATCTCTATCTCGGTAGTTTTCGATATAAACGAGAAGATTGACAAGTTTCTGAAGCCGGACGTGCCCTTGCAGGCCATTATCCTGGATTATTACATGAACTTTATCCCGTACTTTGCCAACCTGTTCAGTCCGCTGTTCACGTTTATTGCGGTTATCTTCTTCACCTCCAAGCTGGCAGACAATTCGGAGATTATTGCGATGCTTGCCAGCGGCATGAGTTTCCGTCGGCTTATGTTGCCGTATGCTATTTCGGCGGGGATTATTGCGATAGCCAGTTTTATATTGAGCGCGTTCATTATTCCTCCGGCAAATATTACACGTATTGATTTCCAGAATAAGTATATCCGAAATAAAAAGGTAGAATATGCCCGCAATATCCAGATTGAAGTGGAACCGGGCGTGATTGCCTATTTTGACCGCTACGATGCGCGTCCGAATATGGGTTACCGTTTCTCTCTGGAGCATTTCGAAAACAAGAAGCTGGTATCCAAACTGACTGCCAACTCCATCAAATACGACTCTCTGTACAAATGGACTGTCATCGATTATATGATACGTGATTTCGACGGAATGCGCGAACATATCACCGAAGGTTCCCGCAAGGACACTACGCTGACGATTATTCCTTCCGACTTCCTGATATCCGTCACCGACTGCGAAACGATGACTTCACCGGAGCTGGCAACCTATATCGAACGTCAGAAAACGCGTGGTATCGGTAATATCCAGACATTCCAGATAGAATATCATAAGCGCTTCGCCTCCATCATGGCGGCATTTATCCTGACCTCCATCGGGGCGTCTCTTTCTTCGCGCAAAATCAAGGGGGGAATGGGATTGAATATCGGTATCGGAATCGGACTTAGTTTCTCCTATATCCTGTTTATGACGGTGACATCGACTTTTGCAATCAACGGATATGTGAGTCCGATGGTGGCAGCCTGGATTCCGAATATCCTTTATACGTTTATCGCCATTTATCTGTATCAGAAGGCGCCGAGGTGATTTCTTATTTGCTAATTTCAAAAATAAAGCATATATTTGCGCACAACTTAATAAATGACCCAAAATTGACCTATAGAATCATTTAAGGTTTTAGAAGTGGTTGGCTCGTGAGAGTCGACCATTTTTATTTTACCCCTGCCCTTTTATAAAACACTTTGCCGACCCGATCTATATGGTCGCCAATGGGAGTTCCTTTTTTTTCTTCATACGATAAAACATCCACCTCGTACAGAAGGTCCAAATCTTCAATCCGCAAATGTATATCAGTAAGTTGGCCGAAAGAAATTCCTTTCCCTTTTGCCGCTAAATCAATATCCGATCCTGTCCGGTAATTACCTTTGGCACGCGACCCGAATATCAGTACTTCAGTGATATTCGGATAATCCTTGAATACATTGCAAATGTCGTTTACGACAGTTTCACTCAATCCAAACATAATCAATCGTCCAATTGCGCATTCAAGACTTCCTGTGCCAACTTTTTATCCGTCACCTCCAAAACGCGCCCCACCGCCTTATGGAAACTATTATACCGTTGTATCCACCTGATATCCTTATTTTCTACCATAAAAACATTTATTTTTCAACAGACTGCCAAAGGTAAGCAAATTAGGTTGTTTTTTTATCTTTTCTTCATGTATTACTGATTTATTTGATTACTTTTAGCGCATTGTACGTGTACGAAAGATGGCAAACGCCCCACGGAGCCTTTGCGCACGAACAAAACAACAAAAAAGTTCTTTTTTAGTTTTTGCACACGGACAAAACGGCTAAAAGCTGTTTTTTGCTGTTTTGCACACGTGCAAAAAACTTCTGAGGCGTTTTTAGAACATTTGTACACGAATGAAGCTTCTGTGGCGTGTTTTTGATGCTTTCGTTCACGTGTAAAAATGTTAATATAATTTTTTCAAATCATTGTTCAACTAAATAATATTCGTATTATGAAATCTATTCCTGAAATTCTGTATCTCACCCGTGCCCGCAACGCCGAGCACTACCGCCTGCAGGAAGCGTTACTGAAAGCCGTTCCTGCCGATTTTGCAACAAAGTATAAAATCACCGCACTGCGTGACAAATATGTTTCGCTGTTTGAAAAAGAAGATTCGATCTACCTGCAAACCCGCGGATTTGCAGACACGAAAGAACTGGCAGACCAGGATGCCGTGCGCGACCGACTGTTCCGCCTGATTAGACTGACCATCCAGAGCAAGGAGTTAAGCCTGGTGGAAGCGGAAGCTAAGGCAGCCGCCAAACTGGCTTTTGCCATAAAACCATATAGTGCGGCGGCTTCAAAACCGGATGCCGAAAATACGGCAATGGTAAGCGACTGCGTGAAGAAACTGCAATCGGACGAATATAGTTCATCCGTGCAGGCCCTGGGACTGACCGAAGCACTGACAGCTCTAAAAACAGCCAACGAAGAATTTGACGCGATTTATTCGCGCCGTGCCGACGAGAAAAGGGTTAAAACCGTGAGCGAAAAATTGTCTGAAATCCGTCCTCAAGTAGATGCAGCTTTCCTTGAAATAGCAAATGCCATCAACGCCCTCTATACAGTGAACGCGCTGATCGACAAAGACCAGACGAAAGAGACGGAACTGGGTGGCGTAATCGATGCCGTGAATGCCGAAATCCTGCAATTTTCCGAAACGCTTTCTCGCCGCGGCGCAGGCAAGAAAACGAAAGTTGAACCAGACGACCGCCCCATCATCGATGGCGACGACGACAAACCCTCTGGCGGCGGAAACGATCGTCCGGAGATTGAATGACACCGGTCATTCTTCTCCCCCTAGATGATCCATAAAAAAATAAAGGCTGCGCTCCTTCCCGGATGGCAGCCTTCTAAGTTTTTTAGTATAAAGACTAAATACCTATTGTTTAAAAACTTTGTATATATAGTAATGGTATGAATGATTTATTCCTTTATAAAGTTAATGCCAGCCTCAAGTTTTGTAGTACCAGCAACAATACCTGGCAATTGCTTCAACATACTTTCCAACATCGGAGCGAAACTTTCCATATCCGGAGTAGATTTAACTGCATCAACGATCTCTTTGATAAATTCCTCGTTTTCCAACATAGGAGTTAAAAGATTCAATAGTTTCAACATCAATTCCGTGTCAGCATAAGTGTACAATTTTCCTTCATTCAAAGTATAAGCCACTGGAATCCCTTCAGAAAGCATCGGCAAGAGTTCTGTCAGCATTTCTGCAATGGGCAGATTTTCCATACCGGCTTTAGTAGCCTTGGATGTGATATTTTTAATAATCATGTCCGGATTGAGGTACAAGAATATTTTTCCATCTTTCACGCAATAGTGTGCAATGTTAAGCGGAGAAGTTTGCCACTGCGGAGCTGCTATGTTATCTCCATCTGAATAAGAAGCCACCACATTACCGTCTGCACGGAAATCCACACTTTCAAAAACTCTCTGCAATAATTTGTGGGCATTCAGTTCACCTTTGACAGGCATTACCAACGCGAGGTTAACAATCGTATTCATTGGCATAGACCAACCTGGAAACACTTCTAACTCGGGTTCAGCTTCCCACGTAACATTGATAGGTTGCGATTTGTAAGCTCCCCCCCAATCATCACTTTCAATAATCGGAGCCACATTCCAACTGCCAACCAAATCGTTTGTCGGCATCGTCACATCCAGCGCGAGGGTCATTTTGTCTTTCTTCACTTCACCGGTATATTTAACCGTGCGCCCATTGGCTTCGTCTGTTCCTTCGAACGTGTAGGTTTCGCCTACCTGTGTCAAAACCACGTTACTTAACGTAGTAGTCACTTCTCCCGGAATCACGCCCGGCGCGTAAGATATTGCAGGTAAATTTGCTTTCGAACCGCCACCGAACAAACCACTGATCGCACTCAAATCCAAAGTACCCTGCATGGTGATAGTAGCCGTCTGTCCGTCTTTCGTGTCGAAAGCGACTTCCTTGCCCAAAAGCGGACTGCCACTATATTTCAAATCCAAAGTTTCACCGTTGAAAGAAGCATTTACGCCTTCCAACACTTTTACATCATCATCATCGCTACAAGCGGTGAAAAAGCTTAACGTACAAAGCACGGTAAATAAATACAATAAATTTTTCTTCATAAATTTCTTTTTAATATTAATATTTTCAAAAACGCGACAAATATACGTTTTTATTTCCAAATAAAAAACCACCCGAGTGTAACTAAATACACTCCAGGTGGTTGAAAAAATGAAAAACGTAAACAACATGAAAAAAAATTACTCTTGACTATGATCTAGGTTTATTTTATCTTAACAAGACTTGCCAGTCATAATATCTAATACCAATTTATCTGTTTCTTCCATTCCGCGGGAACCTATTGCCGTCAGGTTCGAGATCGACTTGTCCACATCTTCGTCGATAATACCTTCTACCGGAGTCACCACCTTATTCTCCATGGCCATCAAGGCAGAGATCATGGCAGTAGAGACACCGCTCGACACCTTCAATGCGCAACTCGGTTTTGCCCCGTCGCAGATCATCCCGGTAATATTTCCGATCATATTCTTGATTGCATACGATATTTGCATCTTGCTTCCTCCCATCAGATAAGTGATGCCGCAACTGGAACCCGTGGCAGCCACAACGCAGCCACATAATGCAGAGAGACGTCCCAGGCTCTGCTTGATGTAAATAACCATCAGATGACTGAGCATCAGGGCACGTATCAACTGCTCTTCCGTACATTTAATATCTTCCGCAAACGAAAGGACCGGCAACGTCGCCGCAATTCCCTGGTTGCCGCTGCCGGAGTTACTCATAACCGGGATCATCGCCCCGTCCATACGAGCATCGCAGGCGGCAGCTGTCATCACCAACATGTGGGTATAAGCAGAATCGCCCATATATTTCTTGCCGTATTCGCCGGAAACAGTTTTGCTGACGGTATGCCCATAGTGTCCCTGTATGGAAGCCTGGGCGGCTTTCTTATTCAGATCTGCCGTTTCAAGGATAAAACGGATATCATCCAGCGGCATTTCCATCGCAAACTCATATACGATAGAGAAAGAGAGTTTCAATTCATCTCCGCCGCATGGCTTATCATCCGTTGCATCCGACTGACGCAGATCGGTCAATACTTCCCCGTTTTTCTCTACATATATAATATGTGTATGTTCATGGCAGATAATAACCCGGGAAGTCTGGTCGCCTGCCGTGCAGATCACTTCGATATATAACTTGTCGACATTTTCCTTCAGAGCAATATGGATGATCTTTTCGTCTATCATGGCTTTTCCGGCCTGTAATGCTTCCGGCGTGATGTCACGCAACACTTCCAGTTCGTACGAAGATTTACCGATCAGTGTTCCGAGAGCGATCGCGATAGGCAATCCCACCATTCCTGTTCCGGGTATCCCCACTCCCATTGCATTCTTCAGGATATTGGCACTAAGTAATACGTCTATCTTTTCCGGACGTTCGCCCAATACCTCGGCAGCTTTCGCGGCAGCCAAAGCCACAGCAACCGGTTCCGTACAGCCAATAGCGGGGATTACCTCCTGATGGATCAGTGATATGATTTGTGATTTTATTATATTATCCATGACAGCGATGTTTTATACGTAAGATTATTCATGTTTCCGGCAAAGGTAATGATTTCTAATATATGTTATATGTTTTGCTAAATTAAAAATGAAAATAATATCTTCGCACCGCCTAACTCACAGGGTGATAAAGGCTACTAAAGGCTTCTTCAGCATAGAATATCCGGAATTATGGATTCCATTGGTTCTTTGCTTCACCTGCCTGCTTTGTCTGTTCACCGGACGAGTCTTGTACGTGGTCACCGGCAAGCTCCGGCAGAAATGGACAGGCCGGGATACCGACAAGCCGCAACCGCTCCCGGTCCGGTGGGGAAACGGCAAATGGAAGCAGGCGACGGATACGGCAGTCGGCCTATGTATGAGTTCGTTTATCATAACCGGATTGCTCTCCATGTCGCCTATCCCGAAATGGCTGGGCGATACCCATACGGCAGCAGAACAGGATCGGCTGCATCCGCCTCTCCTACTGGATAATTTCAGTATGGAACCTTACCTGCTTTTGCAACCGGATGCTTACGGGACATCCGCTAGTGACGGGGAGAAAATCTGTATGCTAAAGCTGCGTTCCTATCTGAATAAGCCACTGGTAGAGATTATACGTCAAAAGGGGAATAATGCCGTGCAGTCTGAATATATTTATGCCGCAAATAACGTTCCGCTACGTTTTATTGTCACACGCCCCGACATCGTGCATTCGCTGCAAAAATTATACGGGCCGAAAATACCGTTGTTACGCATATCGAAGCTGAAAGAGTATGATGAATATTACCGACCGGAGTCCGAATCGAAAACATTACCCTTGCCGGTATACAAAGTGGAGGTCGACAACAAAACGCAGGATCTTTATTATTTCCCGTCCTCTGCCCCAACTTATTACCACTATAATTCGAACACGAAACTGAGGAAAAAGATATCAGATTTTGCCACGTATTGAATTATAAGTAATTTTGGCTTCGTTTTCTAATCATAACACAAAGAATGAATCAGATATACGAAGAACGGCTGGGAACAGACCGTATGCTACCTCTTATCTTCCGGATGGCACTGCCTGCGATAGTTGCCCAAATGGTAAACCTGCTCTACAATATTGTAGACCGTATTTATATCGGGCATATTCCGGGAATAGGCACACCGGCACTTGCCGGCATCGGGGTAGCCGATTCGATTATTATTCTGATTTCCGCATTTTCATCCATTGTTGCAGGCGGAGGTGCTCCGCTTGCAGCAATTGCCCTCGGACAGGGAAACCGGCAGCAGGCCGGAAAGATACTTGGGAACGGCTTTATACTATTGCTGATCTTTACCGTGCTGACTTCTACCCTCGCCTATATTTTCATGAAGCCGATCCTGCTGTTCACCGGTGCCTCGGAACAAACACTCGGATATGCCACTGATTATCTTTCTATCTATCTGATCGGTACGTTATTTGTCGAAATATCGGTAGGCTTGAATACCTTCATCAATACGCAAGGACGTCCGGGTATTGCCATGTGGTCGGTAATGATCGGCGCCTTCCTCAATATCATGCTCGACCCGCTTTTCATTTTTGGTTTCAACATGGGAGTAAAAGGAGCGGCATTAGCCACGATTATTTCACAGGCCGGCAGCGCCATCTGGGTGTTGTCTTTTCTGACTTCTTCCCGCGCCTCCCTTCGGCTCGAAAAGCAGTATATGAAACCGGACAGGAAAGTGATCGGGGCAACTCTGGCTTTAGGCATATCACCTTTTATCATGGCCAGTACGGAAAGCCTGGTAGGTTTTGTGCTGAACGGTATGCTAAAGACATTCGGCGATATTTACGTGAGCGCGTTGACCGTTATGCAAAGTTCGATGCTTTTTGTCAGTGTTCCGCTGACCGGTTTCGCCCTGGGGTTCGTGCCTATTGTCAGCTATAATTACGGGCATGGGAACAAAGAAAGGGTAAAAGAATGTTTCAGGATCGTAGTGACTTTCATGTTCCTGTTTAATTTTGTCCTGATGCTGCTGATGATTCTGTTTCCTTCCGTTATTGCTTCGGCTTTCACTTCAGATGAAGAACTAATACAGACTGTGAAGCAGGTTATGCCTGTATTCCTGGCTGGTATGACTATTTTCGGCTTGCAGCGTGCCTGCCAGAATATGTTCGTTGCCCTGGGTCAGGCTAAGATATCCATCTTTATCGCGTTACTCCGCAAGGTAATCCTGCTTGTTCCGCTAGCCTTGATCTTACCACATTTTATGGGAATGATAGGCGTCTATGCGGCAGAAGGTATTTCCGATGCAACGGCGGCTATCTGCTGTACGATCATTTTCTTTATACAATTTCCGAAGATACTGAACAGGATGACCGGTGTATGATAAATTTCAATCTTTACCCAACGTTTCAACCGTAAATGTTTCCGCCTCCGTGCCATTGCCGCGTCCCTCTTCCAGGCGTACACTGAAAACGACTGTGTCTGTTTGTAATTCGGGAGAAGCGTGTATTGTGACTTCGTAAGTGATGGGAGTATCATGGGTAACCCGGGCAATCCGGACAGGTTCGGATAGTTCCAGGTTTTCTCCTTCTTCCAGTTTGACTACCGGAAGTACATTCAATGCATCCTGAAAACTGTTATTCACGATTACAAAAGAGATACGACAGGTTTCTCCCGCATCGATTTTTTGATTATAGGTGATGCTATCTTCATCCAGAAGAATATCCTCTATCTGCAAGTCCGGAAGAAGGACGTGAGACGACGGTGTATATTTCGGACTTCTCCTTACAATATGCGTTTCCTCTTCCGTACTGGCTGCAATCGAAGCACCGGCAACACCACCCACAGCCGTTCCTATAAACGCACCTATTTCACCACCATTCTCATCATTGATCGCCTCTCCTATCAATCCTCCAAAAAGCCACCCGATAAAAGAGCCGACCTGTGCTCCAAAACCGACCCGGTCTTCACGACTCATATTCCTCATGGAGCCACAACCCGGCAGAAGCAATAAAGAGAGCATTATGGATAGAATCACATTTCTCATATAAAAATCCTTCAGTTTGACTTTATGACATCGGAAAGAGCAAAAACCCCCATTCAATTCCATTTTTTTATGTAAGTTTGCGGCCAGTTAAACAAAGAATAATGATCAATCAATTCCAGACACCATCCGCAGATCTGCAACGCCAATATGATCTTCTCCAAATGGAGTATGAATACGAGAAAGAGACGTACAGGCAACAAGCCGAACGGGTGGGTATTCACAAGAAAATACAACAGGGACTTTGCTGGTATCCTGTGATTCCGGGAAAAAGTTATTATAATTCGCTCAATCAGCTCGTCATTGAAATAGAACGCAGAGACGATAAGGAGATCGAACATAATTTTGAATACGGACGTCCGGTTTGTTTCTTTACGACAAACGGAACCGGCAGTCCGCGTTATCTGAATTTCTCCGGCATCATCAGCTATGTACAGGACGACCGGATGGTCGTCATCCTTCCGACACCTTCCGCTTTATTCGACCTGCAAAACGTTAACAGTGAACTGGGCGTTCAACTCTACTTCGACGAGACTAGCTATAAAACGATGTTCAATGCACTGTCAGGTGTAATGAAAGCAAAAAATAACCAGCTTGCCCATCTGCGTGATGTGTTGCTGGGGAAGACACCGGCCAGCCGGAGAAACCTGTTCCCGGTACGTTTCCCGTGGTTAAACACAACCCAGGAGGAGGCGGTCAACCATGTGCTGTCGGCTAAAGAAGTATCCATCGTGCATGGTCCTCCCGGAACCGGGAAAACAACGACACTGGTCGAAGCGATCTACGAAACGCTGCACAGGGAAAACCAGGTAATGGTCTGCGCCCAAAGCAATACGGCAGTCGACTGGATATCGGAGAAGCTGGTAGACCGGGGTATCAACGTGCTCCGTATCGGCAACCCGACGCGGGTGAACGACAAAATGCTTTCATTTACGTATGAACGGCGCTTCGAGTCGCATCCCGACTATTCCGAACTTTGGGGAATCCGCAAAGCAATCCGGGAGATACAATCCTCTTTCCGTAAGAAAAGTCACAGCGAAAAGGACACGGCCCGTAACCGTCTTTCCCGCCTGCGCTTCCGTGCCACCGAACTGGAGGTGCAGATAGACGCCGACCTGTTCAGCGAAGCCCGCGTCATAGCATGTACACTGGTGGGATCTGCCAACCGGGTGCTGACTAACCATAATTTTACCACCCTCTTTATCGATGAGGCGGCACAGGCACTGGAAGCTGCCTGTTGGATTGCCATCAGCAAAGCGGACAGGGTGATTCTGGCTGGTGACCATCACCAGCTTCCTCCCACTATTAAATGTATAGAAGCTGCCCGCGGCGGACTGGACCGTACTTTGATGCAGAAAGTGGCAGCCGGCAAACCTGAGACTGTCTCCCTGCTTAAAGTACAATACCGGATGCATGAAGATATCATGCGTTTCTCGTCCCGCTGGTTTTACCAGGACGAGTTGCAGGCTGCGCCGGAAGTAAAGTACCGCGGCATCCTCGCCTACGACACACCTGTCGTGTGGTTCGATACGGCAGATTGTGATTTTGAGGAAGATCAATTATCCGAAAGCCAGAGCCGGATCAATAAAAAAGAGGCGGAACTGCTGGTGGAGCAACTGCAAGCCTATATCGAGAAGATCAGTAAAGAACGCGTACTGGACGAAAGCATCGACTTCGGACTGATCTCTCCCTACAAATCACAGGTGCAATATATCCGTGGCTTGATTAAACGGAACTCTTTTTTCAAACCCTTCCGCAAACTGATTACCGTTCATACCGTAGACGGTTTCCAGGGCCAGGAGCGCGATGTGATCATGATCAGCCTGGTACGAGCCAATGACCAGGGAAATATAGGTTTCCTGAACGACCTGCGCCGCATGAACGTTGCCATCACCCGTGCCCGAATGAAACTGATCATACTGGGCGATGCCTCCACATTGACAAAACATACTTTTTATCGGGAATTATACAAATACATCACAGCCAACGGCCATGTGATCCCATTAAAACCCGCAACAGAAACAGACAATTCTATTCACCGGAAATAAAATAAAGATGAACTATAAACTACTGGTCCTCGACCTGGACGGAACACTGACAAACAGCAAAAAAGATTTCCTTCACAACCTACGGCTCCCGGCCGACAAATGCCTGATAGTCGGTGAACCGGAAGATCTGGTTCCGCTGGAAGAAAAACTGCGTCAGGAACTGGGCCTCCGCCTCAATGTCTATCGTTCGGAACCGTTTTACCTAGAAGTCGTACCCAAAGGGATCGACAAAGCCGCTTCGCTGGAACGCCTATTGGAACGTCCTCTCCATGATTAAATTTGCCGGCCTCGGCGTTGCTATGGCAAATGCACAGCCTCCCGTAAAATCAAATGCGGATCAGATCACTGCATTTACAAACGATGAGGACGGCGTTGCACATTTCATTCATGATTTACTCAATAGTAATACCCACCAAAATATACATGAAATAGGTTAAAAAGATACTAACGAGATGGTCTTTATTTTTATTGGATGCGTTTATAAACCAGGATTTTTATGTAGATTTGTAGAAGTTAAACAATAAAACAGCAAGCCATGAAGTTCAAATTATTGGTTTTAGACGTAGACGGGACATTGCTCAATAGTGAAAAAGAGATTACTGCCCGCACCCAGGCTGCTTTACTGAAAGTTCAGCAAATGGGAATACACATTGTATTGGCATCCGGTAGACCCACCAACGGGGTTATGCCGCTCGCAAAGGCTCTGGAACTGGATCATTACGGTGGTTTCATTCTCTCATATAACGGTGGCCAAATCATCAATGTACAAACGGGTGAACTGCTCTTCGAGAAACGTATCAACCCGGAGATGCTGCCTTACTTGGATAAGAAAGCGAAGAAGAACGATTTTGCCATTTTTACGTATCATAAAGACTATATCCTGACAGATAAACCCGACAACAAACATGTGCAGGAAGAAGCTGCGCTAAACAATATGCGTGTGATTGGTGTTGACAATTTTCCGGAGGCTGTCGACTTCAGTCCTTGCAAGTGTGTGCTGGCAAGCGACAATGAAGAAGAACTGGTCGGACTGGAAAATCACTGGAAGAAACGGCTGGACGGTGTATTGGACGTATTCCGTTCGGAAGATTTTTACCTGGAAGTGGTTCCCCAATTCATCAACAAAGGAAACACATTAGGCGTATTGATGGAAAAGCTGAAAATTACGACCGAAGAAGTCGTAGCGATTGGCGATGGAATTGCTGATGTCCCCATGTTACAGCTTGCCGGGACCAGCGTAGCGATGGGCAACGCCCGTGATTCGGTTAAGGTCTGTACGGATTTCACCACACTGACCAACGATCAGGATGGTGTGGCAATAGCCGTAGAAACCGCTATCCTTGCTGCCATCAAACCAACGGAGGTACCTTTGGACCAGCTAAATATACGAGCTAAACATGCACTGATGGGTAACCTGGGTATTCAATATACTTATGCATCCGAAGACCGTGTGGAAGCGACAATGCCAGTCGACGAACGTACACGCCAGCCTTTCGGCATACTGCATGGCGGAGCGACTTTGGCGTTAGCTGAGACAGTAGCGGGATTAGGCTCCATGATACTGGCTAAGCCGGACGAGATTGTAGTCGGAATGCAGGTGAGCGGCAGTCACATGTCGTCGGCTCACGAAGGCGATACGGTACGCGCCGTCGGGACGATTATTCATAAGGGACGTTCTTCACATGTATGGAATGTAGATGTGTTTACCTCCACCGATAAGTTGGTTTCATCCATACGTGTCGTGAATAGTATATTAAAAAAGAAATGATTTCAGAAGAAACAAGTAAATACAAGACAATTGACTTATTGATCAGGCAGGGCCGGAGTTTTGCTATCTATCGTATACCGGGGGAAGAGACTCCCCGGTTCGTGATGCAAGCCTCCGGTTCTGCCCGTCTTTTATATAATATCGAGGACCTGAATGAACAACAGGGCTTCGTCATCGTTCCGTTCCGGGTCAGCCGGGAATGTCCGATCGTGCTGATTCGGCGCGATTATAGCGAATTACCGGATAGCAGTCAACTGGATTACATCCGAATGGATTTGGAGTTTCATCCGAATGAAACAGAATCTCCATCCGAACGGAAGACAAAAGACAACTATACACATTGTTTCGATTCCTTTATCAAGCCTTTGCAGGAGAGACAGCTGGACAAACTGGTCCTTTCGCGCAGTCTGACACTCGACAGGGAATCCGGCTTTTCGCCTGCAAAGGCTTTTTATAAGGCCTGCAAACAGTATATCCGTTCTTATGTTTACCTCTGCCATACACCGGAAACGGGCATCTGGCTGGGAGGAACCCCTGAAATTATCCTTTCGGGAGAAAAGGGCGAATGGCATACGGTTGCGCTGGCAGGAACACAGCCTTTACAGAACGGGGAACTGCCGACTTATTGGGATGAGAAAAACAAAAGGGAACAGCAACTAGTCTCCAATTATATCCACGACCAGCTAAGTTCACTGGGTATCGAATTGACGATGGAAGGTCCCTATTCGGCACGTGCCGGGGCTTTATGTCATCTGAAAAGTGATTTCAGGTTCCGGCTGGACAGTAACGATAAGCTAGGCAGCCTGTTGAACCTGCTGCACCCTACTCCTGCCGTTTGCGGACTGCCCAAAGATGACGCCTACCGTTTTATTCTGGAAAATGAAGGTTACGACCGCCGTTACTATTCCGGTTTTATAGGCTGGCTAAACCCAAAAGGCAGAACCGACCTGTATGTAAATCTGCGCTGCATGAATATCAATAAGAAGACACAGATACTCTATGCCGGAGGAGGATTGCTCTCCTCTTCGGAGTTAAGCGACGAATGGCAGGAAACGGAAGACAAACTACAAACGATGCGGGCCTTATTATGATAGACAGGCGTTTTGCGTTAGATATTATATGTACTTTTGTAAGCAGAATAAGATAAATATAATATATGTATACCGATAAGAAAAACATTCTTCAGTTAGTGGCCTTGCTCAAGGAGCATAGTATAAGTAAAATCGTATTATGTCCGGGAAGCCGTAATTCGCCTATCGTACATACGTTGGCGAATCATCCGTTCTTCACCTGCTATTCCGTCACCGACGAACGAAGTGCCGGATTCTTTGCCATGGGCCTGGCATTGCACGGAGGAAAACCGGCCGCCGTTTGCTGTACTTCGGGTACGGCTTTGCTGAATATCCATCCGGCTGTGGCGGAAGCTTACTACCAGCATGTTCCTCTTATCGTCATATCGGCAGACCGTCCGGGAGCCTGGATAGGCCAAATGGACGGACAGACTTTACCACAACCGGGCGTATTCGGTTCCCTGGTTAAGAAATCGGTCAATCTGCCGGAAATTCATACGGATGAAGATGAATGGTATTGCAACCGTCTTGTCAACGAAGCATTGTTGGAATTGAATCATCATGGAAAAGGGCCGGTTCATATCAATGTGCCGATCTCCGAGCCTTTGTTCCAGTTCACTACTCCCGAATTGCCGGAAGTGCGTGTTATCACTCGTTATCAGGGATTGAATGTGTACGACAGGGAATACAATACCCTGATCGAACGGTTGAACAGCTATAATAAACGAATGATCATCGTCGGCCAGATGAGCCTGATTTATCTTTTTGAAAAGAAAATATCCAAGCTACTTTATAAACATTTCGCCTGGCTGACCGAACATACAAGCAACAAGACCATTCCGGGCATCCCGGTCAAAAACTTCGATGCAGCCATCTACGCCCTGCCTGAAGAAACGCAGGAAAAGATGGTTCCCGAACTGGTTATTACCTACGGCGGACACATCGTATCCAAACGTTTAAAGAAATTCCTACGTAATAACCCGCCGAAAGAACATTGGCACGTATCGGCCGATGGTGAAGTGGCTGACTTATACGGTACAATGACTACCGTAATAGAAATGGACCCGTTCGAGTTTCTTGAAAAGATCGCTTACCTATTGGAAAATAAGCCGACAGAATTTCCACGTGTCTGGGAAAACAATACAAAGAGTCTGCCGGAACCGGAATTTGCTTATTCGGAAATGGCAGCAATCGGTTGTTTAATCAAATCGTTACCAACCCCGTCAGCCTTGCATTTAGGCAATAGTTCGACGGTGCGATACGCTCAATTGTTTACGTTACCCGAAGAAGTTGAAGTTTGCTGCAACCGGGGAACAAGCGGTATAGAAGGTTCATTGTCCACCGCTATCGGCTATGCGGTAGCATCCGACAAATTGAATTTTGTGGTGATCGGCGATCTGAGTTTCTTCTATGATATGAACGCGCTTTGGAACAGCAACTTCGGCTGTAACCTGCGCATCCTGTTACTGAATAACGGTGGTGGCGAAATCTTCCAGGCACTGCCCGGTTTGTCGATGTCAGGAAAGACACACCGCTTTGTAACGGCTACACATAAAACTTCGGCACAGGGCTGGGCTACCGAACGGGGATTCCTATACCAGGGTGTACACGACACGGCTGAATTGGAAGAAGCCATGAAAGTGTTCACCGATCCGAATCCGATCAATCAACCCGTATTGATGGAGGTATTCACCGACAAAGATGAAGACGTCCGCCTGCTGAAAGAATACTACCATAGTTTAAAGACGTTATAATAAACAATACTCTAAATAAAGATTTTATGTCAACACAAAGAGAATGGAAACAGATAAAAGAATATGAAGAAATCTTGTTTGATTTCTACAATGGGATTGCCCGTATCACTATTAACCGCGAACGTTACCGTAATGCCTTCACTCCCACCACGACAACCGAAATGAGCGATGCGCTTTACATTTGCCGGGAGCGTCCGGATATTTGTGTCATCGTCTTGACCGGAGCCGGCGACACCGCTTTCTGTGCCGGTGGAGATATGAATGTGAAAGGTCATGGCGGGTATATCGGTAAGGACGGCGTTGCCCGTTTGAATGTACTCGACGTACAGAAACAGATTCGCTCTATGCCAAAGCCTGTCATTGCAGCCGTCAACGGTTTTGCTATCGGCGGAGGTCACGTTTTGCATGTCGTTTGTGACCTTACCATCGCTTCTGAAAATGCCATCTTCGGACAGACGGGTCCTCGTGTGGGTAGTTTCGATGCTGGTTTCGGTTCGTCGTATCTCGCCCGAATTGTCGGTCAAAAGAAAGCACGTGAAATATGGTTCCTTTGCAGGAAATATAATGCACAGGAAGCACTCGACATGGGGTTGGTAAACAAAGTCGTTCCCCTGGATAAGCTGGAAGATGAATATGTGGAATGGTCTGAAACCATGATGATGCACAGTCCGCTTGCCCTGCGTATGATCAAAGCGGGACTGAATGCTGAACTGGACGGCCAGGCCGGTATCCAGGAGCTGGCAGGCGACGCCACCATGCTTTACTACATGACCGACGAAGCCCAGGAAGGCGGCAAAGCATTCCTCGAAAAACGCCGCCCGCGTTTTGAAGATTATCCCAAATTTCCGTAATCAGAATAATGAGAACAACACATTATAGAATCCGGATAATTCCTAAAGTTTTACACTTCAAGCAACCGGCAGGGACTTCACGGGGGACTTATACGATTCGTAAGAGCTGGTATTTGGTTCTTACCGCCGATGAAATGCCCGGACGATTCGGGATAGGTGAATGTGCTCCACTCCCTAAACTGAGTTGTGACGATCTGCCGGACTACGAAAAAAAACTGGCAACCATTTGTCACCAAACGGAACAGAACGGAATGCCCGATACCGAAGCTCTTCGTGCCTATCCCTCCATCTTATTCGGACTGGAAACGGCTTTCCGCCATTTCCAAACAGGTAATTTTGCACTTTGGGATACAGACTTTTCACGAGGTAAAGCAGGCATCCCAATCAATGGCCTGATCTGGATGGGCGACTATAAAAAGATGCTGGAACAAATCGAGGTCAAAATGCAATCAGGCTTTCGCTGTATTAAGTTGAAGATTGGGGCAATTAATTTTGAAGAGGAACTGGCCCTATTAAAACATATACGTGCTCATTTCTCTGCTAAAGAAATAGAATTACGGGTAGATGCAAACGGAGCCTTCTCCCCTGACGATGCCCTGAACAAGTTACAACGGCTTGCCGTACTGGACCTGCATTCCATCGAACAGCCTATCCGCGCCGGGCAATGGGAGGAAATGGCACGACTCACTTCCGAAACACCTTTGCCTATTGCTTTGGATGAAGAACTAATCGGCATCAATACAATAGAAAGGAAAAAGGAACTCTTATCAGTTATCCGTCCGCAGTATATCATACTGAAACCGTCTTTACACGGCGGAATAAGTGGCGGACAGGAATGGATCGACGAAGCTGAACAACAAAAGATAGGCTGGTGGATTACTTCTACATTGGAATCGAATATCGGATTGAATGCCATTGCACAATGGTGTGCAACATTCAATAATCCTTTACCGCAAGGGCTGGGAACAGGGGCTTTATTTACGGACAATGTGGAGATGCCGCTCTCCATTCGCCAAGATTGTCTCTGGTATGATCCGAAGAGTAACTCATTCCCCTCTCGAGAGGGGGCAGGGGGTGTGTTAATGCCTGTTCCAGAACGAAATGATAACACACCCCTTATCCCCTCTCGAGAGGGGAAACAGTTACTTACAGATTGTAATAAACAACAGTTACAGTTAGAGGACAGAACGGTTTGTACAGCAGAAAATATACAGCAATTAATAACGGAATTATCCCCCGATGCACCGGAGATACGTCGGGATTTATACAAATTCCTGGCCGACTGGTTCAAAGACTCCCCCTCTATCACCGTCCATACTTCCGGCTCTACCGGAACTCCTAAAGAGTTCACTGTCCGCAAAGAACAGATGATGCAAAGTGCTATCCTTACCTGCTCTTTCCTTCATCTGCAAAAAGGAGATAATGCACTGTTGTGTATGCCATTGCAATATATTGCCGGCAAGATGGTGGTCGTACGGGCCTTAGTTGCCGGATTGACTCTCATTCTGCGCACGCCTTCCAGTCATCCGTTGGCAGATGTAGAGACTCCGCTTCGCTTTGCAGCTATGATACCGTTACAGGTATATAACACGCTTCAAGTACCGGAGGAAAAAGAACGCCTATGCCGGACAGATATACTAATCATAGGGGGAGGCGCTATAAATAAAGAACTGGAAGCAGAGGTCAGGACATTACCCAATATCGTCTATTCGACCTATGGCATGACGGAAACACTTTCTCATATCGCATTGCGCAGACTGAACGGCCCCGAGGCTTCTTCTGCCTACACCCCTTTCCCTTCCGTACTATTGTCTTTATCGTCTGAGGATACACTCATTATCAACGCACCGCTGGTTTGCGACGAAACATTAATGACAAACGACATCGCACAGTTGCATCCGGACGGTACTTTCTCCATTCTGGGAAGGAAAGACAACATCATTAATACCGGAGGTATAAAAGTACAAATCGAATCAGTGGAAGAGGCACTACGTTCAATAATTTCTGCTACCTTTGCGATAACGGCTATTCCACATCCCGGATTAGGAGAAGCCATTGTGCTACTGGTGGAAAAGACGGCAGACATTGAAGGCCTTTCTGGTAGAATAGCCTCTCTTCTGCCTAAATACCAACAGCCTAAATATATCCGGCAGGTCGATGCCATCCCACTCACCGGCAGTGGTAAAACAGACCGGAAAGCCTGTCGTTTATTGGCGGCAAAGCTAATCTGATTATCATTTAAAAACACTATACTTATGAGGTATTTTGCACTTACCGTATTATCATTCCTAACCCTTTCGTCCGCCTACGGACAGAGTGGGGAAAGTTGCCGGTTCGCACCGGACCCGACGCTTCAGAAGCCGGAAGTCTATGCCGGATATGATTGCGTCAATCTGCTGGACAGCACGTCCGTAACCGTACAACCGACCGGTTCCGGTTCATTTTCTGTCTGCAAGACGATCAAGATTCAGACTCCCCGGGGAGCAGTGAGTAACCGTATCATCAAATATGATTACGACCCGCTGACGGCTTTCGCACAATTCAAAAGAGCGACCGTCTATCGTGCCAACGGTGATGTAATCAACCTGGACGTTACACAAGCCTGCGACTATGCGGCTCCGGCTCGCGCCATCTATTGGGGCGCCCGCCAGATTATGCTTGAAGTAGGCCAGCTGAATCCGGGAGATATCATCGAATACGAAATCGACAAGAAAGGTTTCACCTATGCCCTGCTGGCCGACGGCGGCGATGACGAATCCCGCTTCATCCCTCCCATGCGCGGACAATTCTATGACATCGTTCCTTTCTGGGTGACGGAACCAACCGTGCGTAAAGTATATAAAGTATCCATTCCGATGGAGAAAGAAATGCAGTTCCAGTTCTATCAGGGCAACTGCACCTCTTCCATGCGCTATGAAGATGGCAGGAAAGCCTATACCTTCTCCACTAACAACGTGATGCCGGCCAAACGTGAACCTAACATGGTCGACCTGTTCGATGCCGCTCCGAAACTGATGATGTCATCCACTCCAAAATGGCAGGATAAATCATTATGGTTCAATAAGGTTAACGAAGATTACGGAAGTTTTGCTCCACTGCCGGAAGCACAGAAAAAGGTAGACGAGCTTATCAAAGGGAAGAAAACAGAAATGGAAAAGATAGCCGTCCTCACCCACTGGGTTGCCGACAATATCCGTTACTCCGGCATCTCGATGGGCAAAGGCGAAGGTTATACCCTTCACAATACCAAGATGAATTATACCGATCGTTGCGGCGTCTGTAAAGATATTGCCGGAACGCTGATATCCTTCCTCCGTATGGCAGGTTTCGAAGCCTATCCCGCTATGACAATGGCAGGCAGTCGTGTGGAAAGTATTCCGGCCGACCATTTCAACCACTGTGTAGCTGTCGTTAAGTTATCCAGCGGTACATATATGCCGCTCGATCCTACCTGGGTTCCTTTCTGCCGCGAGCTATGGAGCAGCGCCGAACAACAACAGAACTACCTGCCGGGAGTTCCCGAAGGTTCCGACCTTTGCCTGACTCCCGTTTCCGCTCCGGAAAACCATTATGTACGTATCAAAGCAAACAATAAACTGGATGCCAAAGGCACACTGACCGGACAATTCACCATCACGGCCGAAGGACAATCGGACAGTAATATCCGCGGCATGTTTACCCGTGGCTGGCAGTCACAATGGAAGAACATGCTTGAAAGCCAGTTGCTGAACGTATCCCCGAAAGCCCGTCTGATTAGCGTGGATTATGGAAAAGACCCGAAAGACTATCAGGCAGCTCCCATCAAAATCACTTTCCGCTATGAAATACCGGAATATGCTATCCCGGGTAAAGAGGAACTGGTCTTTAAACCGATGGTAATGAACAACCTGTACAACCAGGTAAAAAGTTACCTGCGCATCAATACCGACCTGCCCGAACGCCAGTATGGTTTCAAGGATGGCTGTTCACGTCTGGTGGAACTGGACGAAACCATCCAGCTTCCGAAAGGATACACCTTGTTGAATGAGGCCAAAAACGAAAGCAAGCAAAGCGATGCCGCCGACTTCGAAGGCTCATTGAGACAGGACGGCGATAAAATAACGCTTCACCAGAAGCTGACTCTAAAGAAACGTGTATATGAAGCAGCCGACTGGGACGGTTTCCGTTCTGCCGTTAATGCACACAAAGGTTTCGGTGATTATTTAATTATTAAAAAATAAAAGACAATGACTAATATACTACATAAACTGGCACTGCTTCTCTGCCTGCTGGCTATTACAGCATCCGCATTTGCCGGCCCGGAAGCTGAATATAAGAAGCTGTCGAAAGCATATACATTGAATGCAGACGGAAGCCAGGAGTTCCGTTACAGCATGGAACTTACACTTTTCACACATACGGCCATGAACGGTACTTACGGGGAAAGTTTCATCGTTTACAATCCGCAATACCAGGAACTGAAAATCAATTCCTCTTATACCAGACAGAAAGACGGCAACATTGTCAAAACGCCCGACAATGCCTTTGTGGAAGTACTTCCCCGGACAGCAGCCGATGCTCCGGCTTACAACCATCTGAAAGAAATGGTCGTTGTCCATACCGGTCTGGAACTGGGAGCAACCATCTATCTGGATTATACGCTGACTTCCAAACCGGGGTATCTGCCGGAGCTGGATATTTATAACGAGCTATTACAGACCTCTCCGGTAAAAGAATATACCATCAGCCTGTCTGCGCCGGAAAGCAAACCGTTATCCTACACTTTGCAGTATAACAATGCCAAGCCGGCCGTCACAACAGCCAACGGCATGAAAACCGTTACCTGGAAATTGCAGAACCTGCCGGCATCTTCCCGCGACCCGTTCGTTTCGGCTGCCAATGGCGACGTTCCTTTCCTGACTGCAACCACTTATGCATCGAACGGAGACGCATTGAAAGCATTGTATGCGCAGTTCACTCCCGCCAACGACGTCCAGTTGACTGCCATTGCCGAAAACCTGACAGAAGGTAAAAAGAACGATACGGAAAAGCTACAGGCCATCCTGAAACACGTAACGGAAAACCTGGGTTACAGTCGACTTTCTCTGCCGGATGCAGGATATAAAATCCGTTCGGCAAGCGATGTAATCTATTCCGCCTACGGAACCGAAGCAGAAAAGACAAACCTGCTGAACGGCCTGTTAAATGCAGCAGGCATCAAAGCCGAAACGGCAGCATCCTACAGTGTGAATGCCGAACCGGCCAGTTGCGGGCTGAGTGCAATAAAAGAACTGGTCGTTATTGCCAATGCAGAC
This sequence comes from Parabacteroides caeci, assembly GCF_023656795.1. Taxonomy (NCBI): domain Bacteria; kingdom Pseudomonadati; phylum Bacteroidota; class Bacteroidia; order Bacteroidales; family Tannerellaceae; genus Parabacteroides; species Parabacteroides caeci. The sequence goes on along the minus strand of NZ_JAMOKT010000014.1, from coordinate 29,413 downwards.
GGTAAACAGTATATCATGTCTCCATCATCCAATAAAATGGCAGCTGCGGGTTCGAATAATCTGACACCGGTCATCAGCCTGACCAAAGCAGGTACGCCTGTAACAATCAGCACCCCGTCTACCGACCTCACTTATAAGGTTACCCTCTCCGTCTCTCCGGAAAAAGCAGATGCAAAAGTAGATGCAACTATCGGCAACGCTTACCTGCCCTATTACGGAGCTTATCTGTCGACCTATGCCGGTGCCGACAAGGAAGCTAAAGAATCGAAGACCGGCAACGGAACGACAATCTCCTACACTGCATCCCAACCTTTAAAAGCGAACAACGGATATGTTATGGTTTCACTGCCCGATGCCCCGGTCAGCCTGGCACATAGTTACTACTGCAATATGAACAGTAGCCGTAAGGAAAACCTGCTGTTGCCCTGCAAAGCAAACGAACAGTATTCCTATACCGTTCAAGTACCGGAAGGGATGAAACTAGCTACTCCGGAAGCAATTAAAACAATTGAAAACGCTGCCGGCAAGGTAGTCATCTCCGTTAAACAAAACGGAAACAACGCAGAGGTAGAACGCTCTTTGCAACTGAACAAACAGCTCTATACTCCCGCTGAATTCGGTAACTTGCGCGCCCTGTTGACCGAATGGGGAAATCAGTCCGGCAAAACATTGTTATTGTCAATTAACTAAGCGAATACAATCAGTAATTTAAACAAGGATGGAACGAGATAATTCTACTGTTCCATCCTTGTTTTTTTGTTGAATAATAATAACTTTACAGTCAAATATTAATATCTTAAACCATTGATCTATGCAAATACTATCAAATCTACTCCTGACACTATTATTATGTTGTATTCCGGGATTTACTTACGCGCAAAGCTTATCTCTCGAGTTATATCCCCAACCACAACAAATTGTTATATCCAACCAGCAATCTGTGCCGTCTCATGGATATACATTACAGGGTATCAGCAATCCGGACGCTGACGCAGTAAAAATACTGAAAGAAGCATTGCCTTTCGTCCAATCGGGCAAGTCATTGCCGCTGGAAGTCAAAAAACTGAAAGTCAGAACCCCCGAAATGGAACGCTCCGGTGCTTACATCCTGGATATTTCAAAGAAGAAAATCACTATCGAGATTGTGGACGACCGTTCATTATTCTATGCCGCCCAAACACTCAAACAACTGGTCGGCTACAATGAAGCAGGCAAACGCACACTTCCGTTATGTACGATTACCGACTATCCTGACGTACTCCATCGGGGAACTGTCGAAGGCTTCTACGGTACTCCCTGGAGCCATGACGACCGTATCAGCCAGCTTCGTTTCTACGGCCAGTTTAAGATGAATACTTACATCTATGGTCCGAAAGACGATCCTTTCCACAGTGCCAGCTGGCGTGAACCCTATCCTGCCGACCAGGCAAAGCAGATTAAAGAACTGACAACCGAAGCTGCCCGCAACAAGGTAGACTTCGTCTGGGCAATCCATCCGGGACAGGATATCAAATGGAATGCAACCGACAGTAATAACGTGATCACCAAGTTCGAACAAATGTACGACCTCGGTGTACGTGCTTTCGCTGTCTTCTTTGACGACATTTCCGGTGAAGGAACAAACGCAGCCAAACAAGCTGGCCTGATGAACTTCATCCAGAAAGAATTTATTGAAAAGAAAAGCGACATACAGCCATTAATCATGTGTCCGACCGAATACAACCGTTCATGGGCACGGACCGATTATCTCGATATCCTGGGCGAACAACTTCACCCGGCTGTCCATATCATGTGGACCGGGAATCGTGTTGTAGACGATATTACCCTGGAAGGTCTTGAATGGGTCAACAAGCGTATCCGCCGTCCCGCCTATATCTGGTGGAACTTCCCGGTAAGTGACTACTGCCGTGACCACCTTTTGATGGGACCCGCTTATGGTCTGGATACTCAGGCATCCAATGCGATGTCCGGTTTCGTTGCCAACCCGATGGAACGCGCAGAAGCCTCCAAAGTCGCCTTGTTCGGTGTTGCCATGTATAGCTGGAATATACACAGTTACAACCCGCAACTGGCTTGGGAAAAGGCTTGCGAATATTTAGTTCCCAAAGCAGCCATTGCCTTCAAGACATTCTGTGAGAATAATAGCGACCCAGGACCTAACGGTCATTTATATCGCCGGGAGGAATCTACCCGCTACCAGGCACAGGCCGACAAATTCCTTACCGGTTACCGCAACGGACAGTTCAGAGAAAGAGATGCAAACCAACTGGGTGCCTTATTCGCACAGATACAGGCTGCTCCCGAATTGATATACAATCAGGGAGACAATAAAGCACTGATTAAAGAAATCAATCCCTGGCTTATGCAGTTCGAGTTACTCGGAAGATGCGGTTCCAATGCTCTGCGTATGGCTCACGCCTGGTATGAAAAAGACCGCCAGAACACCTGGCAACGTTTCCTTGAAGTATCTGCCGTTATGGACAGTATGAAACTGGTTAATCGTACTTTCAACCAGAATCCGTATCAGAAAGGTGTAAAAGTAGGTTCAAGAGTCCTGATGCCGCTTATTGAAGGTTTATACAGACAGACCAGCCGTAACCTGCTTTCGACAGCCGATACACCTTCCAACGAAATCAGAGTTAGCACAGCTTCTACCATTACTAATATAGATCAGCTGAAGAATCAACCCTGGTCGGAAGATGAGAATCTGATAGCCTATGTCCCCATGCTTGAAGTGGTAAAAGTCGAACCTAACCAGTATCTCGGCCTCGGATGGGAAATACAAAAGGACGCCGAATCTTTCACGTTCAACTTACCTCAAAGTAATGTGGACGGACGTGTATTCGAATGGTCGGAAGACGGTAAGACATGGACTATCCTTTCTGATATTCCTGCCGACCGGACAAAGTTCACCATTAATACAATTCCTCTGAACGCTCATTTTGTCCGGATGCGCAACAATTCCGGCAAACAGATGGAAGTGAAGGTTGCCACTTTTTCCGTAAAGACAAAGGAAGTTCCAGAAATCAACGAAGAATTGATGATGTACGATCTCAATCTGAGTACTTATAAAACGCTGAAACCGGGTGAAAAGGTTGAAGTGAAATGTAACGGTGTAGACAAGTATATCGAATTCTTCTTGTCCGGCAATAACGATAGTATGGTTTCCATCTCCGGTGTCAACAGTGACGGCGAAGACAACATGCTGTATTGTGGCTATGTTGGCTATGTGAAGCTGAACAAAATTTCATTTGATGATATGCAAACGCTGATAATCACTCCGGCAGGTAAAACTCCGGTACAAATTCACCAGATTGTCAGAGAGTAAATCATAAATCTCTTCCGGGAATAGCGCCGCTTCGTTATTCCTTCATTTAACCGACAACATATTAACACATTACAGGTGACGCTGATATAGGAATCGGCGTCACCTGTTTTATTTGAGAACATTCTTTTTTATTTCATTATCACCACAATCGGGTTATCCTCTTCTCCTATCTGTTTCAGATCTTTTACCTGCTGCGGGAGTTCTTTGCTGTCCTTATGTTCGTCGAACCATTCAACCACGTCGGCAGCTGGGATTAAACCAGCATATTCTCCGACAGGAGAAACTGTCATAGGCTGTAATGGCAGAAAGTTCGTTAGGTCATCTTTCATCCCGTCAGCATATAAACCGACCTTAACTTCTCCGGTCGATTTGGCAACAACAGCATCATGCAAAACAACTCCATGAAACAGCTTCGTAATAAAACGAATGATCATCCGGTCTTTGCTATCCAGTATCTGTGTTATCAGTGCAGCATTGTCCTTATTCTTCATATAACGGTCGGAGTATTCCCAATGGTACTTTCCTAAATCAATGATGCTTGAAGGAACAATGGTAGTATCTTTCACCTGATAGATCGTATCATTGTAGGCTTCCTTGAAGTAAAGATTTTCATTCTGCCGCCATAGACTTGTATTATCAGGGAAGGAAATACTTCCGGTTTCCGGTTCTTTATAATTAACGATAACTACCCCAGAATACGCCGTCGGACCGAACAGTTTAACTCCTTCCTCATTTTTAACAACCGATATAGAAGCAATATTAGACGGATCAAACGGTTTATCATCGGCAGCAATTGTCTGAAACGATGTTATTGGTTCATTATTCTTAAAAAAGAGAAGTGCGCTTCCGTTCGCTCCCAGGATTCCTTCTTTATGACCAACAAATATTTCATTGGTCAAATAGTTGTAGGATGCAGCCGCATACCCCTCTGCCTCAAATGGAATTTTAATTTTCTCTTTAAATAATCCTTCCTGGTCATAACAGACTAATTCATTGTTCCACCCCCAAAAATAGATATCTCCCGTCTCATTATTTCCCCAACAATATACACTGCTGTACCCTTCAGGGTCATTCCCTATATGTCCGACTTGCTTTATAAACTTACCGGTCTTATCGAACATCAAGCATTGCTCCTGATTAGTAGAAATCAATATCTTATCCTTAATGAGTTGTACACGGGGAGCTGTTCCTACCAGACAACTGTCATTCGTCTCCAACGCCACATAAGATACTTGTTTGAAACAGTCGGAAGCCTTCAATCCGGAAGGAGCGTCAAGAGCGGCTCCTACAGGGATTACGGTTATTTCTCCATCCGTTGTCTTACTTTCATTGCAGGCGGCAAGAAAAAGACAGGCGGCAAAAGCCGCCTGATATAAATAGGTCTTCATCATTTCACATCTTCTTTGTGGATGCATTTTTCGTTGTTATCAGAATCACACCGTCTTTTCCTCTCTCTCCATATAATTTTACTGAAGATTCATCCTTCAACACAGATATAGATTCAATAATATTGGGATTCAACTTATCTATAGCATCATCCTTTGTCTGCTCCACTCCGTCAATAATAATGAGCGGCTTCTCTTTTCCAACGTGTCCGTTCCTGATATGAAGATTTATTCCTCCAGGCAGACGATCAGACAACCGACCATAACCGACCACCTTTACATCGTCCTCTTTTATTTTACCGGAAGCAATAGCACCCTTAGTAACGACTGAGATCACACCTTGCTTGTCCGAAGCATTATATTTAGCCAGGATTTCTTCACTCTTATCTTTTGGACTCATACTGAAACTATGAATGTTCTCCGGACTCACTTTATCCAGCTCCTCATAAGTAGCCACTTCATTATCAATCAGGATCAGGTTACGAGACATCTCTACTCTCTGTTTGATATTTCTCATCCTATCTTCAGCGTCTTTCGAGAAATTATCCAGTTGTTGTTGCATAGCCTCCAGCGGATTTTCCGTTTTCTCTTTTTCCTGTATAACAGAGTCCTTATTTACCCTCGTTTCCGTCTTTATTACTTTTACCACTTGAGGGGCAGATGCCACAACCTCTTTTACGGCAGGTTTTTCTACAGGGGCAGGGACAATCTCGACTACCGGTTCAGCTTTTTTAGGTTCGATAACTTCCTTAAGCGGAACAATTTCGCTAATTTTGGCACTTGAAATCTTTCCCAGTTCACGAGAGATTTCGGGACGGGCAAAAGCTACAACCGCTACAGCTGTCAGCGGAAGTACATAGAGATACTTTAATCTCGCCCACGGATTCGATTTTCGTTTTAACATCATAGTAATTCGTTTTTTTAGTTTACTGTGATTAAAGCTGTTGGCCATAGAAGTGAAGCGCTGTGAACCAACAGCTTTTTTTATTAATAATAATTGATATTGCTTCGCATCGACGCCGTGATTGATCACACTTTCATCAGCCTCGTATTCATGAATATTCTCCAATTCCTGTTTTAGTAACCAGACAGCAGGATTGAACCATTGAAGAATGACGCAAAAGCTACAGATCAGCATATCGACAGAGTGACGGGCACGGATATGCGCCATCTCATGCGTCAGTATCTCTTCGCCGCTTTCATCCATATCTTTTTGCGAAATGACGATGTATCCCATCCAGCTGAACGGACATACAGTATCATCCGTAACCACCAGTTTGCTACCGTCGGGAAGCACCTGCTTCTCTCCCATCCCGATCATCCGGCATATGCGGATTGTCGAATAAAGGACGCGGGCAAAGAAGAAAACACAGCCTACCAGATAAACTACAAACAGTAACGGAAGCCAGAATGACTGAGAGGTCTGTACCTGTATCTCTGTCTGCATTTGCGCCATCTGTAAGAGATATTCCAGATTCTGCAAGGGGCGCTGTATAGCAACCGGTTCATCGGTCATTATACGGATAAATGGAATGGCAACGGAAAGAATGATTACCCCTAACAAGGCAATCCTGTTAAAGCGGTGAAATGTTTCACGACTTAACAACAGTCTGTAGAACAGATAAAAAACTGCCAGACAGACAGACGATTTAAGGATATAAACAAAGAAGTCTCCCATAATTGTCAGTTTTTATTACCTTGTTCCACTTCGTCCAACAACTTCCGAAGTTCATCCACAGAGATATCTTCCTCCTTAATCAGGGAAGAAACAACGCCCAGATAAGAGTTATTGAAATATTTGGCAATAACATTCTTCAATGTACCTTTGCTGTACTCTGTCTCACTAACGGCGGCATAATACTGATAAGTATTGCCGAAAGTGTTATGTGAAAGGAATCCTTTATCCTCCAATCCCCGGACAATCGTCGATAATGTATTGAAATGAGGTTTAGGTTCCTCATAATATTCCAGCAGTTGTTTTACAAAAAGAGGGCCTTTCTCCCAGAAATAACCCATGATCTCTTCTTCTTTTGCAGTCAGTCGTTTCATAATTCCTGTTGTTTCGGGCAAAGTAACTAAATGTTTTAGTTTGAAAACTAAATTACTTAGTTAATAAACTAAAAGAGGTCGTTTTTCTTCCTCTTCTTCCTTTTTTATGGATTATTTTTCTCTATCTATGTTCCATTTTTATGGTCGGAGATCTTAACCCCTTCTGTTATTTCATCCGCGAGGAACCAAATAACAATGTCTATTTATGCAAAAAGAGGCTCCTGCATCGAATGCAGGAGCCTCTTGGCTTTTTATCGTTTCGGAATATCCACCGACTTATCCGAATCTCCCAGCAAATGCTCTGAGAAGTAATCGACCATACGCCAGTAAAAATATTCGTCCATATCGCCAAAACCGTGACGCTGTTGCGGTAGCAGCAGCAAGTCGAAACGTTTGTTGGCACGGATTAGTCCGTCTACCACACGCATCGTATTGCCAGGGTGGACGTTGTTGTCGATATCTCCGTGAACCAGCAGCAGATGTCCTTTTAACTGTTTGGCCAGTTCGGGATTGCTCTTGATACTATAGGTAAATGTCGTATCGCCTTTTTCAGATACCACTTCTTTTACGCCATGATGCGTTTCACTCCACCAACGGTTATAAATCTTATTATCATGGTTACCGGCACAAGATACGGCCACCTTGAAGAAATCAGGATATTGCAGGATAGCTGCGGTCGACATAAAACCACCACCCGAGTGTCCGTGAATACCGACACGGTGGATATCAATGTACTTATATTTATCCGCCAACTGGATAATAGCAGCTTTCTGATCAGCCAGTCCATAATCACGCAGATTTCCGTATCCGAAGTTATGATACCATTTCGAACGGCTCGGATGGCCGCCGCGGTTACCGACTGATACGACAATAAAGCCAGCCTGTGCCAGACGGTCGGTACGGACACTCATACGGGTAAACGGATAGCGTGTCGCTTCAACCTGCGGACCTGGATAAACGTAGTCGATAATAGGATATACTGCTGTCGAATCGAAATTGAAAGGCTTATACATGACACCGTAAAGATCCGTCACACCATCGGCAGCTTTTACTTTGAACGGTTCCGGGAACTGGTAACCGGCAGCAAACAATTGCGAGAAGTCGCTTTCTTCCAGTTCCATCACTTTACGACCGGTGTTATCCAACAGATCCGATTTCGGAACAGTGTTGATACGGGAATAATTATGGACGATGAATTGGGCGTTATCATCTACACGGACATCATGGAAATAATCGCCGGCAGAAACCATCTGCAAACCGCTTCCGTCAAGGTTAGCCCGATAGAGATGTTCGTAGTACGGATTCTCCCCTTTTTCTCTTCCGTTGGCAAGGAAATAGACAACGCGTTTGGCTTCATCGACCTTCACGATCTGGTCTACATGCCAGGGGCCTGATGTGATGCGGTTCTTCAGATTACCTTTGTCGTCATAAAGATACAGATGCGCCCAACCGTCGCGTTCGCTCCAATGGATCAGTTCTTTTCCGTTATTAACGGCGGCCAGCGGGCGGAGTTCGATATAAGTATTCATACGTTCTTCGATAATCGGACGGATAGAATCTTCACCGATCGTATAAGTACAGACGTCAATGCGATGCAGATCACGGCTGGAACGGGTAACGAAGAAGCGGTTATTGTCACCCAACCAAATACTGGGCAGTTCTTTCATATCACGCTGTTTATGCAGGCGGGGCTGGTAGGCCATACGTATTGTCTGGTCTTTGAATGCTTGCGTATTGATCTCTTTGTAAGAGTCGTTACTCATATCAAACAGATACAGATGACTGACAGGAGCTTCCTTTTCGCCCGGCATCTGGTATTTATAAGTCTCTAATGTCGGTCGCGGAGTGGCCATAGCATTGATCACCCACAGGTCTTTCACCTCGCGGCTATCTGAAATAGAAATTGCAAAATGACGGGAGTCGGGCGACCATAACAGATAACCCGGGTTCTTCCTTTTACCGTTACATAAGGTATCTGTATTCAGAAGACTGTATGGCTGACCAAAACCGAAGTCTTTTACACCGGTTGTCGTCAGTTGTATCTCTGTGACCGTACTGTCTTTATCATCTTTCTTCAGTTTCTCATAATCTTCACGCGACATACGATATAGATTCAGGTCTTTGGCATAGACCACCGTTTTACCGTCCGGTGAGATAGAGGCCCAGTTTGGATATTCCGTATCCTTCTTTTTGTCTGCCAGATAGGTCAGTTTACGTGTCGGATAGTCATAGGAGAAATAGAATACCTCCTTTTTCGTCTTTTTGTCTTTATCCGTGCTGTCCTTTTTGGCGTCTTGTGAAGAGGTGATTTGGAAAGTAAAAGTACGTCCGTCCTCTCCCGTCTCCAATTTCTGAATAGGCAATTGTTGAGCCGTATACGGATCCTTAACGATCTCCGTCAATTCGGCCGCGAGCTTATCCTGATCGAACAAAGGACGTTTCGTCTTTGCGGAAGGATCAACCACATACCAGACATTGCCATTTCCTGTTTTATATTCATACCAGAAGCAGTTCCCCGCCTTAAACCAATGCGGGTCCACCGAAGTGGAAAACAGCATAGTCGATAATTTATTACCCGCAAAACGTTCAGCCTGCGTATAACCCGGTAGCGGATCGTCTGCCGAAGAGACTTGTGCCTTCATGCCTTGAGCTAGAAGAAGTCCTGACATTAAAAAAAATAGATGTAAATGTTTTCTCATGTTTATATTTTTTATTCAGCATTATTTATTTCTCGTTTTAATTCATTCAGTAATTGCTTTTCAGAAGGCAAATATAGTTGGTATTTGCTAGCTAAAACAGTCGTATTATCTTTGGGTAAAGAATATTTCACCACAGTATCATTTTTATCAGCACATAATAATATACCAATTGTCGGATTCTCGTCCGGAAGCTTTTCTTCACGGTCATAATAATTAACATACATTTGCAACTGACCTAGATCTTCATGTGTAATCTTTCTTGTTTTCAGCTCTATTACTACAAAACATCGTAATAATCGATTGTAAAAAACAAGATCAAGAAAGAATTCATCATCCTCTAAAAGAATCCGTTTCTGTCGTGCGACAAACGAAAAACCATTCCCTAACTCAAGCAAAAAAAACTGCAAATTCGTGATTAATGCACTTTCCAAATCTTTTTCATAATAAGCCGCTTCCCGTTTTAATCCCCAAAACTCCAAAACCATTGGATCTTTTATTATTTCCATCGGAGATTCAGGCATTCGCTCTTTGCGTGCAACAGCTAATACAGCCTCTTTATCATTACTTAATAAAAGACGTTCATAAAGTCCGGAGTTTATCTGGCGCTCCAATTCACGTTTTGTCCATCCGTTATTGACCGACTCTAATTGATAATAAAGTCTTTTGTCAATATCGGATATAGATATAAGCAATTTATATTGAGACCAATTCAAATGCGAACACAATGTATTCGCATTTGGATACTCACGATAAAATTGGCGACAAAGTTCCAGTTGTCGGACCGAAAAACCGCTTCCATATTCCGGAATCAACTCTTTTGATAAATTCTTTAAAAGATATGTTCCATAATCAGCTCGTTCTTTACCTTGTTGTTCTTCTTCCAGGATCCGTTTACCTATAGACCAATACATTTGTACCCGGCAATAATCGACACTTCGTATCGCATTATTTCTGGATTGACTGATAATATCTTTTATTTCAGATAAAAACTCACTCCTTAATGTTATATTTATATTCTTCATGAATTCTTCCGATTATATTGTTTTGATTCAATCCACACAAATGTATGCAAATATACCGAACTCTTAACTTATAACAACAAAAATCCTCTGCAATTATCAGCAATACTGATAATCACAGAGGACTATTTATGATTAAATACTAAATGATTATACCGGAAGAGTTCCGCCGATCAGGATAACAACCAGCAAAGCAAGGATTGCATACAACTCAGGGAATACGGCCATAACCATTGTTGCACCGAATACGTTGTGACCAGCACCTACACCGGCGATACCGTTTGCACAAACTTCTGCCTGACGGATAGAAGAGAACAAACCTGCAAAACCTAATACCAGACCTGCACCGAAGATAGCTGTCGCATTCAACATTGTAATGCTGTCAACCAGGAATTTCTGCATCATGAAATAACCTACGAATCCGTACAAACCCTGTGAAGAAGGCAACGCACTTAATGCGATATAAGTACCCAGTGCATCCGGGTTCTTCTTCATTGCTCCTACTACTGCGTTACCGCAGATTGTTACACCATAACTACTGCCGATAAAGGTTAAACCTGTCATCAACGCAATACCCAGATAAGCTAATAAAATTGGTTCCATAATGAAATTTGTTTGTTTAATTATTCTTTTGTTATTATTTAAATCACGTTTTGTTTATGCTTTCTTAAAAGGTTCGTACGCCTTACCACCGCCTTCGAACTCTGCATTCTTATAATACTCCACGAAGATCAGACGAAGCGGGTGAACCAGCGAACTGATGGTACACAGACCGATGTTGATCGCATGGCCGACCAAAAGGATCAGCAGCATACAAATCACACGTAATACTATGTTCAGGCCTTCTGTCATATCCACAGCCAGCGAATTGAATACGCCACCCAGAATCGCACCGGTCAGACCGATCGCGAACAGACGGATATAAGACAAAGTATCACCCAACAGCCCGGAAGCCATATTGTAGGTATTCCAAAGACCTGTACCGAAATTCAGGAAGATATTCTTGCCCGGTGTATTGTAAAGGAAAGCGACCAGCAAGCCAAGCCCGGCTATTACCAGGAATACATTCTTCACCATTTCCGGCAACTGTACATTCAGCATCGGCAAGCCGAATACCAGACACAATGCCAGGATAATGAACACCCATGCCAGCGGTGCAATACCATATTTCTTCCCTTTCTGAGACATGATCTTCAGCGCAGCAATTGTCTTTCCGAACAGGATCTGCACCAATCCGATAATGATAGAGAACGTCATCAGATTATCGCTCGATACAAAGTAGTCTTTTACCGAAGTAAAAGCAGGTATGTCGACCAAAGCGATACCGAAGAACGAACCTGTACATGTACCGACGATCAGTGCCGCCAATCCGAGATACTGGAACAGGCTCAGGAACGGCTTGAAGTCAGGATTAACTTTCCGTTTCAGGATCGTACAGACAAGCATTACCAGTAACCCGTATCCGCCGTCACCGAAACAAAGTCCGAAGAACAGCATAAAGAACGGTGCAAAGAACGGTGTCGGGTCGAACTCGCCATAGTTAGGCAAAGAGAACATTCTCGTGATCGGCTCGTATAGTTTGGCAAACTTTCCGTTCTTCAACAGGATAGGCACCTTGTCACCTTCTTCTATCTCCTGTGCCTGATAGAAGTAATTATCCTTTTCCAGCGCTTCTTCCATTACCTGGGCTTTCTCGGTCGGAACCCAACCTTCCAGCAACATCAGCTTCTCTCCTGCCTGACGGTCTGTCTGCACCAATACATTCGACAGATTAAACTCGTTTTGCAGGTTCTTATCGAACAGGTCAAGCGTATTATAATCTGTTGCCGCCAGTTTTTTTATTTCGGCATCCAATGCTTTCATTTCCTGCTGCAACAGATCCAGACGCGCATTCAGTTTCTGCAAACCTCTGTCCGGCATCTTCGGGCGTTCCGCATCTATATCAATCGGAGTTCCGACTTTCGTTATAGTAAGGAAATAAGTAACCGACTGGAAATTGTTGATCAGCACAGCATTGTACTCATCTCCCCATTTCGGTTCATACTTAGCGGTCGGACAAGTCCAGAACGTAATATCATATCCGGCCTTCTTCAAACGATTGAAGTTAGCCCAACTGAAATCACCCCAGATCTCCATATAGGCAATATCTTTTTCAAGAGATGCCTTTACAGACTGAAGCTGCACTTTCTTGTCCTGCAATTCTTCTATCTTCTGCAACAATTTCAAGCCGGCTTTCTTATCCAGCTCACGAGCCGGTGCCAATTGAACATCTTTAGTTGCTGCATTCAATCCCTTGAAATAGCGCATCAACAGATTGATACGTTTACGCAAGGCAAGAATATCCTGAAGTTCCGCATTATCGAGAATAGATTTATTTTCCTTCACATGCACAACACCCAATTCGCGTAACTGTGCCAGGAACGTATCATATTCCTTATGATATACCATAAAGGCATATTTGCTCATCTTTACTATCATACGCCAGCCTCCTCTTTATGTTCTTCTTTCGCTTTACGCTTTTCCTGGTTAGCCCGCATGATCTTCTGTGACGACTTGGAGAGGCTCTCTTCGTCCTCCATAAACCGTTTCACTTTCCGGATCGCATCTTTATAGCCGGGGATCTGTACCTTCTCAAAAAGGTTCACCTTTTGAGTAGTCTTCTTCCTGGCATGCTCCAACAACTCCAGCTTCATTCCCGAAAACTCTGCTTCTATTCCGGTACGCGCCAACTGCTTCAGCAGTTCGACACCATCGGTAAACCAGGCGGGGGAATTAAAGAGACTGTAATGTCCGATCTCGAACTGTATCTCGTTGAGGACAGGAACAATCACCCCGGCGATTTTCTTCGTCGTGAGCGTCACATCCTTTACAGCGATCAGTTCGGGAGAGAACTCATTCCACAAAGCCACCATATTTTCATAGCTCTGTATCTCCTGTTCCAGCTGAAGTTCCAATTTCGTCACTTCATCCTTGGTCCGCTTCACTTCGATACGCAACGCACTTTCCTTGCTCTTGATTGTAGGCAAGGAACGCTCGCGCATCTTCAGTTGCTTTTCCAGTTGCTGAAGAGAGGTTTTATTATATTGAAACTTTATTGCCATAATTATTTCTTCCAGTATTTGTCTACCAACTCTTGCTTGATATTCACTTCAGCCGGCTTGAAGTATTCGCCGAACAAGCCCCATGCCACGTCGAGCATTTCGGTCGTGTCGAGGTTTACATCGATAGCCAGCAGCTTTTCTGAATAATCCTTTGCAAAAGAAAGCGTACGGTTGTCGTAGTCTGTCAAGTCGAAACCGTTCTCCATCTTTGTCTTTGCGTTGGCAGCATCGGCATACAGACGGACGGCGGCGTTCATCACCTGCGGGTGGTCTTCGCGTGTCTTCTTTCCTGTTACCAGCTGTTTTAGACGTGACAAGCTTCGGAACGGGTCGACGATCACTTTACCGACATCACTATCGCGGCGCAGGTATAACTGACCTTCGGTGATATAACCGGTATTATCAGGCACAGCGTGCGTGATATCGCCACCCGACAAGGTTGTTACCGCAATAATGGTGATAGAACCACCGGCAGGGAACTGTACTGCTTTTTCGTAGATCTTTGCCAAATCGGAATACAACGAACCCGGCATAGAGTCCTTCGAAGGAATCTGATCCATACGGTTCGATACGATTGCCAGAGCATCCGCATAATTGGTCATGTCGGTCAACAGTACCAATACCTTTTCGTTCTTCTGTACAGCGAAGTATTCAGCCGCACAAAGTGCCATATCCGGAATAAGGATACGTTCTACGGACGGGTCTTCGGTTGTATTGATAAAGCTCACGATACGGTCGAGTGCACCAGCGTTGCTAAATGTATTTTTAAAGAACAGGTAGTCATCGTTGGTCATACCCATACCGCCCAGGATAATCTTATCCGATTGGGCACGCAGGGCTACCATTGCCATTACCTGGTTGAAAGGCTGATCAGGGTCAGCGAAGAACGGGATCTTCTGACCGGTTACTAACGTGTTATTCAGGTCAATACCGGCGATACCCGTAGCGATCAGTTCAGACGGCTGCTTACGACGTACCGGGTTTACCGACGGACCGCCGATCTCCACTTCCGTTCCTTCGGGGATAGGGCCACCGTCGATCGGATCGCCATACGCGTTAAAGAAACGTCCGGCCAACTGGTCACCTACTTTCAGCGTAGGTGCCTTGCCCATGAATACTACTTCGGCATTCGTACGGATACCTTCCGTACCGGAGAACACCTGCAACGTAACCTCGTCGCCGATGATCTTCACCACCTGTGCCAGCTTGCCGTCTACGGAAGCCAGCTCGTCATACCCAACTCCCGTTGCTTTCAGCGAACAGGTAGCTTTCGTGATCTGGGTAATCTTCGTATATATTTTTTGAAATGCTTTTGTTGCCATACGTTCTGTTATTTTTCCATGCGCTCTGCGAGTAGGGCGTCAAGTTGATCGTTGAACTTCTTAAACTGGTCGCTTTCATATTCGGAATAGTTCATCTGCTTGAAGACGTTGATCATCTGTTTGAAATATTCCATTACTTCGAGGAAGGTGTCGAAACGGAATTCCGCATGACAGATCTTCACCACCTTATCCAGCATAAATTCCTGACGGGCCAGCGGTGTCACAGCATCGATCGCATCGAAAGCATCCTGTTGCAGGATCACGAAGTCGATCAATTCTGACTTCCAGAAAGTAACATGGTATTCCACCGGTACACCGTCATCACCCAGGATGTTGATCTGCTCAGCGATTTCCTTACCACGCAGCATACGGGTCTTGATCTCGTTTACCTTATCGATCCATTCCGGAGAGATATGTTTGGCGATATATTCCTGAAATTCGGGATATTCCAGATATTTCGAATAACTGTCGATCGGGTTCACAGCCGGATAACGTTTACGGTCGGCACGCTCCTGCTCCAAAGCGTAGAAGCAGCGGGCAACTTTCTTCGTATTTTCTGTTACCGGTTCCTTCAGGTTACCACCGGCCGGGGATACCGTACCGATAAAGGTTACCGAACCTGTCTTTCCATTGTTCAATTCAACGAAACCTGCACGGGCATAGAAGTTTGCCACGATAGCAGATAAGTCCATCGGGAACGCATCCGGTCCGGGAAGTTCTTCCAGACGGTTGGACATCTCACGCAACGCCTGTGCCCAACGGGAAGTGGAGTCGGCCATCAGCAACACTTTCAATCCCATGCTACGATAGTATTCTGCCAATGTCATCGCTGTATATACAGATGCTTCACGGGCAGCTACAGGCATGTTTGAAGTATTAGCGATAATGATGGTACGTTCCATCAACTTACGTCCTGTATGCGGGTCGATCAGTTCGGGGAACTCGGTGAAGATTTCCACAACCTCATTCGCACGTTCACCGCAGGCAGCGATAATAACGATATCGGCTTCGGCCTGTTTGGAGATAGCGTGCTGAAGCACGGTCTTACCCGTACCGAACGGACCGGGGATAAATCCCGTACCGCCTTCTACGATCGGGTTTACCGTATCGATCGTACGAACACCTGTTTCCAACAGTTTGTAAGGACGCGGTTTTTCTTTGTAACAGGTAACAGCCCTTTTCACAGGCCAACGCTGTATCATATTCACATCGATATCCTTACCATCTTCGTCAGTCAGAACAGCAATCGTCTGATTAATGGTATATTGTCCGGCTTCCACCAGGCTCTTTACGGTATAAGTTCCTTTAAACGTGAAAGGCACCATGATCTTGTGCGGCTGGAAGTTTTCATCCACTTCGCCCAACCAGTCACCTGCGGCCACCTGATCACCCACTTTCGCCAGCGGTTTGAAGTCCCACAATTTATCGTTATCCAGTGCAAATGTATATTCACCACGTTTCAGGAACACGCCGTCCATTTTATCCAGGTCATTCTGCAAACCGTCGTAGTTACGCGACAGCATACCCGGCCCCAATGTTACTTCAAGCATGTGCCCTTCAAACTCGGCTTCGTCACCTACACGCATCCCACGTGTACTTTCAAATACCTGAACAAAGGCATCCTTCCCTATTACTTTAATAACCTCCGCCATCAGCTTCACGCCTCCTACGGAAATGTAACAGATTTCATTTTGAGAAACCGGCCCATCCACCTCTACGGTTACCAGGTTGGATACGATTCCTTTTACAATTCCTTTCGTAGCCATAATTATTTATTATTGTTTCTTTTAAATTCTTCCAACGCATTCTCACTACCATGCTTCATTGCTCCTACTATTTCGCGGAAGGTCTTCTCGCCCGTCACCTTATCCAAGGTAACCCAGCGTTCGATCATTTCCAGCTTCAGCAAGTAGGCGAACACACTTTCTATGTCGAAAGTTTTGAAGAACGTATTATCGTCCAGCCATTTCCATTTCAGCAAATCCACTTTCTTTTCGCGGGCCATCAGGTCCGGTTCTTCGGCAATGCGTTGCAGGTCGGGCAGGTAGTCCACCGTATCTCCCAGTCCGAAGTCACGGGCATTGGAAGTACGGATAGCTTCGGCCACCTCGTTGTGTCCCACTATATAGTCTGCTTTATCAAATCCATACTTACGGCAGGTAATAGCAGTCAGCATGTTATTAATATTGAGGTTCAGTTCAAACCAGTTACGGATAAAGCCGTTGCTACATTTCATTGCATAGTCGTAATAAAGGGCTGCCAGGCGGTCCTCCCAGGAGATCGTCTGTTTTTCCTCTTTTTTCAGGCTATCCAGATACAGTTTGAAGAACTCGATGAAATAAGGAGGGATCCGTTTGTTCTTCGGCGGTTTCTCACCATCTTTCAGAGCATCAAACAGACTTTTGTACTCGTCGTATGTAATACTTCCCTTCTCGTCCGGGTCAAAGTCCGGATATTTAGAGAAAGCCAGCAGGTTCTTATTATCGAATTTGAGGAAAAACAAGTCTACCAGCTTCTTATCACGGGACGTAAGAATGCCGTCCAGTTCCTTTCTGAAGTCAGAAACGGAATAGGTCAGTTTACTATCATCCAATGATATATTAGGGAGTCCGGCAATCAGACAGTAGTATTTACTCATATCAGAACAACATTTCTACCAGCCCGGGACGCAGGAATTCTTTGAAGAATGCAACAAATTCGTCTTCCCCGAAACTTACTTTATAAGAACCGTCGGCAGGAACAATAGTAAAGCTAGCATTCTTTCCGCTTACTTTCTCGATCTTTACGCCGCCGTCCAGCAATGATTTGGCATTTGCCTCGAAATATTTGGTCAATGCGTCCGCATCGGCAGTCTGGATCGTGATCGCTTCTTTCTTAGCCCATTCTTTAGCCATTTCCAGAATAACTTTCTGCATGAAAGCGGTATCAGAAACGATCGCTTTTACATTCGAGGAAGTAATCTTTCCGGTTATAAGGTTCACAACTTCGCTCTTCAGCGCTTCTACGGCCTGGGTAGCGAACAGCTTCAATTCGGCTTCTGTATTTTTCTTCAGCTCGGCAGCCTGTTTTTGTGCCGCTGCAACAATACGTTTTGCTTCCGCTTCCGCTTCGCTGACAATCGCTTGTTTCTGAGCATTTGCATCGGCAATGATCCGTCCGGCTTCTTCGTTCCCCTTCTCTACTCCTTCTTTGTAGATCTTGTCGGTCAGTTCCTGAATCTTTGTATCCATTTTATAATATATTTATTAAGTTGTATTTCTCTCGGAAATTAAACGCCCACAAAGTTATTCTTTTTCGTGAATAATCATTGAAATAAATGTAAAATCAATCTAAAAAATGAAACACTATAAATTAATTTTTAATTTTGTTGGTCTAAAAATCGCATTATATGTTCTCAATTAGAAAAGCTACTACAGACGACTGTCTGCTAATCAGAAACTTGGCATCCCAAATATGGGAGCCGACTTACGGTTCTATCCTCTCCCGTGAGCAACTCGACTATATGTTTGAGATGATGTATGCCCCGGAAAGTATCCTCAATCAGATGGACGAACTTCATCATGAGTTCTTTATCATTTACAAGGACGGAGAACCTTCCGGATACCTGTCTATCGAAACAGTTGAGAAAGACTTGTACGAGTTCCAAAAAATCTATTCGCTTCCTTCTTTACATGGTTCTGGCATCGGACGTTTTATCATCGAACAGGGAGTTGCTTACCTGAAGACAATCCATCCCGGACCGTTTACCGTCGAACTGAATGTGAACCGCGAGAACCCGGCTATCGGTTTCTATAAACATATGGGATTCCATAAACATGCAACACGCGATTTTCATATCGGGAACGGTTATTATATGAATGATTATATTATGCGGATGGAAGTGACAAACTAGAGAAAAACTTACTTAGTAAGTAAACTTTATTTCCTTTAACTCCATTACGGCTTCCACACCTTTCCGGCAAGCCAATATAAATACTTGAATTCCATGAAACACTTCATCACAATCGCATGCCTTTTGATTTGCATAACAACTAACGGCATTTTCGCACAAACAAGTGTAAACAGGTTAGACAGTATCCTTCCTGTCAGAGGATTGGCAATAGCAGCCCCATCTGTGCAGAAAATGGATGTTTTCCTGAAATTTATCGAAGAAGAACTTGCTCCCGGACATTTCAACCTGCTCATTCTCCGGGTTGACTGGAATTATGCCTACGAGTCTCATCCGGAACTGCGTGATCCCAATCCGCTTACACGTCAAGATGTAAAACGAATTGTCGCAACCTGCCGGAAACATAACATACGGATAGCACCGCAGATAAACCTGCTCGGGCATCAGTCATGGGCAGAAACAACTTATGCCCTGCTCCGCGAATATCCGGAATTTGACGAGACACCGCATGTAGATACGAAAAACTATACCGGATGGCCTAACCCGGACGGTTTATACTGCAAAAGTTACTGCCCTCTTCACCCCGATGTGCATAAAGTTGTATTCGCTTTGGTCGACGAACTGACGGACGCATTTGAAACCGATCTGTTTCATGCCGGCATGGATGAAGTTTTCTATATCGGAGATGATAAATGTCCTCGTTGCAGCGGGCACGATAAAGCAGAATTATATGCCGGAGAGGTGACCAAAATACAAAATCATCTGGCTCAACAGGGAAAACGGTTAATGATATGGGGCGATCGCCTGATAGATGGCAAAACAACCGGTATCGGTGCCTGGGAAGCAAGTATGAACAATACGTATCGTGCCATCGACCTTATCCCGAAAGAAGTTTTCATTTGCGACTGGCATTACGAACGTCCGGAACAAACGGCTGTCTATTTTGCCATGAAAGGATTTGACGTCGCCACTTGTCCCTGGCGAAAACCGGAAGTTGCCCTCAAACAGTTGGATGATATGAAACGTTTCCGCCAGCAATCCGGTTCTCAAATGAGCAACCGTTTCCAGGGTATTATTGAGACTGTATGGTCAGGAGCCGACAGTTTTCTGGAAAACTATTACAAACCGGAAAGTGAGCAGCAGGATGTATCGGATGTGGTCACTATCAAAAAACTGATTGGCGCCTATAAGTCGATGAGCAAATAAAAGAAATCCTCTCAGAAAATAAATATCCGTGTACTGAGCATTCTCACATACACGGATATTTTTTATTTTATAATACTTTTATAACAGATCCGAAGCCAACTCAGACAACTGGCTACGTTCACCCTTGATCAGGTTGATATGGGCAAACAACTCCTGCCCTTTCATCTTGTCGACCATATAGGCCAGACCATTACTCTGGGCATCCAGATACGGCGAGTCGATCTGCTGGATATCACCGGTAAATACCATCTTTGTTCCTTCTCCGGCACGGGTAATGATCGTCTTGATCTCATGCGGAGTCAGATTCTGGGCTTCATCAATAATACAGAATGTTTCCGACAAACTACGTCCGCGAATAAAGGCCAACGCCTCGATGACCAACTGATTATTCTTTTGTAAATCATCTATTTTACGGACATCCTGGCTTCCGGGAGCAAACTGGTTCTTTATCACATTCAGATTATCGAACAGAGGCTGCATATAAGGAGCTACTTTCTGTTTTTCGTCTCCCGGCAGGAATCCGATATCCTTATTTGCCAACGCCACAATCGGACGAGCCAGCAAGATTTGCTTATAAAGTCCGGCTTGTTTAAGTGCGGCAGCCAGTGCCAGCAAGGTCTTACCTGTTCCGGCTTTACCCGTCAGTCCAACCAGTTTCACGTCCGGATCATTCAAAATTTCAAAAGCAAAACTTTGTTCCGCATTACGGGGTTGAATGCCATAATTAGAACTCTTTTCCACCTTCTTTATCTTTCCTGTAAACGGATTATAACGAGCTAAAACAGAAGCCCGTATACTCTTCAATATAAAGCATTCGTTCGGTTCGAGTTTAGATTTGAATTCGAACAAATCCGCATCCAGTCCGTCAGGGGTTGAATAGATCTTATCGATCAGATCAGGATCTATATTTTCATAGGTATCCTGAGCACGTTCAAAGATATCGACATTGATTACCTTATCCGTGATGTAGTCTTCCACCTGAATACCCAATGCACGGGCTTTCATACGCAGGTTGACATCTTTCGTAACCAGGATAGTCTGCATCTTAGGCGTCTTTTCTGCAACGGAAAGCGTGCAGGATAAGATACGGTGGTCAGGCGTCCTGTCCGGGAAAGACAAAGCTATCTTTTCCTGGTATTTGTCACCTGTTACGACATGTAATGTTCCCAAACCCGGTCCCAACGAGGCACCTTTCAAAAAGAGATCGTTACTGGTCATCAGATCCAGCTCGCGCACAAATTCACGGGCATTATAATTAATCTGGTCGCTCCCCTTTTTAAATTTATCCAACTCTTCCAACACGACGATAGGAAGATAGATATCATTCTCCTGAAAATTTTCGATACACTTGTAGTCATGCAAGATAACGTTGGTATCCAATACAAAATTCTTCTTTGCTCCCATGATCTTTCGATTTAAAGATTATCGCTTCTAAGTTAAAAACATTTTTGGAACTTGTTTGGTTTAAAACGGAAAATAAATGCGTCGGACCAATTTATTCTAGTTTTGTACGAATTTCATAATCGGTTAAAAATCAGGAGTTAAACAAAATGCCTGAAGGTTGTCACGTCTTACGCGCTCATATTCAATACTTTACACCACATCCTGCCTGAAGGCTGTCAATTCCCTACATTATATATAAGAATAAATAAAAAGGATTTTATTTTTTTGTAACCTTCCGGCTCTGAAAAAACAATTGTATTCAAACACAAAAACAATTGTATTTGCATTCAAAAACAGTTGTATTTGTAACCGAAAACAATTGTTTTTTTGAATAAAAGAAAAAAGTCCCTTTATGTGCCCGTTGAGTCCCGTTGGGAGCCATTGGGTTCTTTTATAAAATAGGCTTGCCTATCTTTACATCGTATTCATTGGCAACGAAAGGTTCATAAGATGCCGGGATAATTAATCTCGTTATGTATCTTTGTACCGAAGATCTGATTTTTAATAACAAAATAACCTAAGATGTATGATTTTTAATACTAAGAAACTCAAAATTACGTCATTACTGCTATTAGCGGCGACACTTTCTTTCGGACAGAGCAATATTTCGGCTTTATTGCCTCTGCCTAATCAAATCGAACAGATGACAGGTAAAAAGAATTTCGTCCTTACTCCCCGGACAACCGTTAAAACCAATCTGCCCAAACAAGCATTTTGTTTATTTGAACTACAGCGTATTCTGGGCGAACGAACCGGGCAGGTTGCCGACATCGGTACTCCTTCCACATCCGGTAATTCTGTTATCGAGATAGAGCTCGACCCTTCAATAAAAGGAAAAGAACACTACACGCTGGATATTTCAGAAAAGAAACTATCGATCAAAGGAAGCAGCCATGTTGCCCTCTTTTACGGACTGAAAACACTGGATCAGATATTACTGGGAGATGTATGCAACACAGCGAACAATCAAATCGCTCCTATCCGTATTGACGACGAACCCCGCTATAATTACCGGGCATTGATGCTTGACCCTGCCCGGCACTTTCTTCCTGTAGAAGATGTAAAATTCTATATTGACCAGATGGCAAAATACAAATACAATGTTTTGCAGTTACATCTGACTGATGATCAGGGATGGCGTGTTGAAATCAAAAAACACCCCGGACTGACAGAGATCGGGGCATTCCGCAATCCGAAGACCGGCTCCAACGGGCCCGACAATGGTTTCTATAAACAAGAACAACTGAAAGACCTCATCAAATACGCAGCCGACAGAAATGTAGAAATCATTCCCGAACTGGATATCCCCGGTCACACGGTGGCAGTTTTGGCTACTTATCCGGAACTGGGATGTACACACACCGATACGATTCAGAAAATAATGGGGCAAACAGTCGATCTGATGCTTTGTGCCAATAATGACAAAGTATATACCGTTTATGACGATATCATCAAAGAAATAGCCGATATATTCCCTTCCTCCAAAATCCATTTAGGAGGAGACGAAGCTGTTATCGAAAAGAACTGGACCAAATGCACTCACTGTCAGGATTTAATGAAACAACTGGGTTACACCAAAGAATCGCAGTTAATGAATTATTTCTTCGATAAAATACTGGCATCTGTCCGTAAATACGGAAAAGAACCGATGTTATGGTGCGAGCTGGATAATATCCGTATGCCGGCCAATGAATACCTGTTCGATTATCCCAAAGACGCCACACTGATCACCTGGCGTGCCGGATTAACTCCCAAATGTATCGAACTAACTGCAAAACATGGTAATCCGTTAATCATGGCTCCGGGTGAATATACTTATCTGGATTATCCGCAACTAAAAGGCGACCTTCCGGAGTTCAACAACTGGGGAATGCCTGTCACCACGCTGGAAACCTCTTACCAATTCGATCCTGGATATGGACTGCCTGCCACTCAACAGACACACATTATAGGAGTTACCGGGACATTATGGGGAGAAGCGATAAAAGACATTAACCGCGCAACCTATATGACCTACCCGCGTGGTCTGGCCTTGGCCGAAGCCGGATGGACACAGATGGAACACCGGAGCTGGGATTCCTTTAAGGAACGAATGTATCCGAATCTGATGAATCTGATGAAACATGGTGTATTTGTCAGGGTTCCGTTCGAGATAGTTCCGAGATAAAATAAAAAGCGTAGGCAAGTTATTCTTTATAAATCACTTCCAGAACAGTTTGACCGACAGCTTTCAAGGTCGTCTGGTCTATGTTATCCAGATTATCATCATGTGTATGCCAGTAAGTACCAAAGCGGTGTGAACTTTCCGGGTCATAGTTTATAATATCGATACAGGGTATATTACGTCCTCTGATGACAAAGGTATGGTCGTCAAGCACACCGCCTCCCGGTTCATTAAAGAAGAACTTGCCATAGCCGAGATTGCGCGCAGCCTCCCAAACCTTCTCCACAATCTGAGAAGCATATTCCATGGAAGTTGCTTCCTTGAAGAAGGTTGCATTACGACTCCCCACCATATCAAGTAATATCCCATAATCCGCCCGATAATTAGTCACATGGGGATTGGCAGACCAATACTGTGAACCAAGACACCAACTCTCTTCCGGACTGTTTTCAGTTATAAAACGGGGAGTACCATAATCTTCTGCATCGAAAAATATAACATCGATACCAATATTCGGATTCTGACCGCCTAACTGACGACATATTTCCAGCAGGACACCTACTCCACTGGCCCCATCATCCGCACCGTCAATGGGAACACGCCATTTGTCAGGATTTGGATCATGGTCGGCATAGGGACGCGTATCCCAATGCGCAAAAAGCAGAATACGCCGGGGATTATCCGGATTATATGACCCGATAATATTACGGGCATTCAAACGGTCACCGTTATAAGCAGTAAGCATTGCTTCCTGTACCTGCACCGCTGCCCCAAAACGTTTCAGACCTGCAATCAGATAATCACTGCAATGACGATGTGCCTCCGTATTCGGTACACGTGGTCCGAAAGCAACTTGTTCGACAATATAGGAATAAGCACTATCCGCATTGAAATCGGGAACAGAAACCGCCAATCCGGGCTTTTCCTCTCCCTCTGAAACATTTCCAGTATTCTTATTTTTACATGAGAACCCACCGATAATAATGAGCAGAAAGAGAGAGGCCGCTAAACTGTTTATTCGCATAATTTTAAAGGATTAAGCTTGTTTGACCACAAAGCTATAAATTATATCCCAAAATCAAAATCATAACTTACAAAACAACGATATCAATAGCGGAACGCTAATCTCCAGAATGATTCCATGAATAATAGCAATGGGGACAATCCCTTTTCCCGAATACCTGCTGATAACGGGCAGACAGACATCCATCGAGTTGATGCCGGCAACAGACACCGGAGCAAACTTCCCGAACAAAGAGGCATAAACCGGCGCACCGAATAAAGCCATCATCTCCCGGATAATATTAGCCAGTAAAGCAATAGTTCCCAACTGTGTGGCAATCTCTATTCCGGCAGAAGCCTCCTTGAACTGTACAATCAGCAACGACGATAAAGAATAGTAAGCAAACCCACTTCCAACCGCCATACAATCATATACATTCCAGGTCTTCAGCAGCACACTTGCTATCGCTGAGAAAAGCAATGTGCCTAATATCGTAAACAATGGCAGTAAAAGACTGGACAACCGTACGCTCCGCAGCATGGCTCCCATCTCTCCGTTAGAACCTATATTCAAGCCGACCTGGATAATAAGCGCATACAATAACCATGTCGGTAGTTTTGTACAATAGGCAGCCAATTCCTCCCCCCCGAACATTCCACAAAGTATCCCAGCAAAAAAGCAACATATAACAATCAGATTACTTTTCATCACCGTCTCCTTTCTCTGATAAAAATTTATATGCAATATAAGAGGCCAACAGGCTTCCCAGTACACCGCAACCAGCCAGCAACGCCGCCTGCAAACCAAAATCACCAATATTATCCACTAAGGTTTTGTTTGCCCCGATAGTAATGCCGAAAACAAATAACATGGCGAATATGGTATAAGAGATTGTATTTTCCAATTTCCTTAAACTGTGAGCACGACGGAACAGATAGCCCGCACCTGTCCCTATGCATAACAGGCATAAAACTATAAACATATGTATAATCAATTTAACACGGACGAATAAGGATTCTCCCGCGATACGTTATTAATAAAAATGAATGGTTATAAAAACTCCGGAAAACTGATGCCGGAGAAGAAAGGAAATATTATTTAGATAAAACCACTGAACCAATGGACATGCACAACAGGAATACCACACGTCACGAGGGCATTCTGTTTCTTTATATCATTTATTGTATAAATTTTATTCATATTCAAATGCTTTGTCCAATTCGGGCGCAAAGATAAAAACAAAATTTCAATATACCAAATTGATACCCACAGCAGGTCTATAAAGCAGATTCTCATGTGTCCGGCTATCAAAATGACAAGCCGGACACATGAGATTTTAGAATGAACAGGACTACCGATATTATTTTCCAAACCGGGAAGTATCCACCTTATCATGCTCTTTACTCTTATACCCTCCGAATTTCCAGATGAAGGAAACAGTCAGGCAACGGGTATCGTCAATCTTAGTCAGGCGGCTGTATTGGTTTGCCTGATTAATTTCGATTTTATTAGGAAGATTGCTCCGGAAGATATTGTCACATTTCAGAAGAACCGTTGCCTTGTCATTGGCAAACTGCCATTTCAAACCGGCTGAAACATTATAAACAGAACCCAAATCGTAGATTCCCTGCACGGCTCCGGTGATATAATAACCGTTCAAATCCAATTTCAGATTCGGACGTGACTTTGACAAAGTAAATGTATTATTCAGGAAGAACTGCCCCAGGTATTTACTATTATCAAAAGAAATATCATTAAAATGGTCCAGCTTCTGTTGCATCCGGATGCCCTGTGCCGTAAACTGGCTGTTCATGAATTCACCGATGCGGAACGGGATAACAGCTCCTACTCCTGCAACCAGGTTATAATCCATATTCTCGTAACGGAACACATTCTTCAGTTCCGTTGAACTCTGATAAGGCAACTGGGCAAAATAATCCGGTTCATACTGGGCAAAAACCATGAAAGTATATTTTTGCTTCAGGATATAAAGCAGCTGCCCCTGATAGGAACGGTAAGGCTTCAAAGCCGGATTACCCATTACTACGGAATAAGAGTTTATGGGGGTAGCCTGCGGTGTAATCTCCCAATAAGACGGATATGTTTTATTGCTGTTCACATTCAGCTGCAAAATATGCTGCGGTGTAAACAGATAACTCAACGAGGCATTCGGGAAGAAGGTCCAATCATTCCAAAGTGTCGATTTCTTGCCGTTGGAAGTATAGTCCGATTTAAAATATTCTCCTTTCAAAGAAGCTGTTGCCGAGAAATGTTCTCCGAAATTTTTGGATACTTCAGCAAAGACATTGGCTGTATATTCTTTCTGCAAATTGTTCTCCAGTAAATCCGGGTCCGGTTCGTAACCATTCCCTTTATTATACAGATAATCGATATAGGTCTTTGAGGAAGTGTAACCACCGTGGACACCATAATTCAGTGTCCACCCGGTGGCAAAAGTGTGTGTATGGTTGGCAAATAACGCCCATTGTGAAATATCCTGTTTGGAATTGTTCTGCATATCAGTCAGCGTTTCCTCACCACGATTCTCCAGAAAATTCTGGAAAGAAGGCGAATGGTAGTTGGTAAAATCCATTCCGGCTGTAACACCGCTATGACCGTCATATTGTAAGCGGATATTGTGCAGAGTAATCTTATCTTCTCCGGAAGTCCGACTGAAACGCTCTTCTTCCGGGACAGAGTTTTCAGGTGTAGAAAAGGAGGTATTGGCTGTCCGGTTCTTTTTCACCCTATTGCCTCCTAAGGAATAGGCTGCCGACAACTTATCTTCATTTTTGAATTTATAGTCCAGCCCCAATCGGATATCTCCACTGTTTATATGACCGTTTCCTCGTCCGAATTGATGGATTTCCGTCACTCCTGTTTCCAGGGTATGCCTTGCCATAATATCTTCCCCCTCGAAATAACGTCCTTTATTACCATTCACCAGAAAGTCTACGGTCAGGTCAGGAGTCGAATACAACAAATTGGCATGTGCCTTGCCCGAAGCATAATGTCTTTGGAGATAATCGACGCCAACTTCTCCCTGTAAGGCTGTGCTGTCAGTTGTCCCCTTGTCCAGAATCACATTGATTACCGCGCCTCTGATATTATGCGTTGTACATCACTTCTACATTTTTCACCCGTGAAGAAGGGATACTTTTCAGCATGGTTATCAGCTGGTCTACCGACATAGTTGTCAACTGCCCGTTCAGAATGATTTGCGGGGAACCGGCTCCCAGTAACTGTATCTCATCCGAGCCGCCGATAATACCCGGCAATTGTTTTACAACTTCAAAGGCATTACTGACCGATTTATCTTTCATCAATTGGGGAACATCATATTTCAAAGCCCCGTTCTCTACTTTCACCTGCGGACGCTCCGCCTTAACAACCACGCCATCCAGTTCATAGTTTTTAGAAGTCAGCCGGACAGTTCCGGCATCTTCCCCGGATACCTCCAACTGGAATGGTTCATATAATAGATGTTGGAATAAAAGCCGGCATGTCTGTTCCGCCGCATGGTCCAGGTTAAAACTACCCAGACTGTCCGTTACCACCGCATCCACATAAATCGAATCCAATGTCTGGAGAACAACGGCTACGCCGTCAACCGGATTATTCTCCATATCCGTCACTCTCCCATGAATCAAACCATTCTGAGCCATCATCATCCCGTTACCACCAATCAGGATAAGTATCACATAGTAAAGTATTCTTTTCATATCCGTTTGCTTTATCAGTTCCTATACTGCAAAGAAAAGAGGTTATGTCAAGAAACTATGTTATCGTTGGCTTATGAAGTGTTATTTAGTCTTATCGGAATAGTAACGATTTCATAGTTTTGCACTGATTTTCATGGCTCTTTTTAGAGAGAAAAACAGTATTTTTATCACTTAAAAAAAGCAGTGTAATTATGGAAGAAAAAAAGTCGACATTCACCGTGCTATTCTATTTAAAAAAGAACGCACCTAAAAAAGATGGAACTGTACCTATCATGATACGTATCACAGTTGATGGTGCAGACAAAACAAGAAGTGCAAAACTTAGTGTTGATCCCGCACGATGGGATAAGGTTAAGATGAGAGTAAAGGGAAAAGACAGTTATGCGCAACAAATTAATAATGTCCTTGATCAATGGATGCGTAACAT
Organism: Parabacteroides caeci; assembly: GCF_023656795.1. Taxonomy (NCBI): domain Bacteria; kingdom Pseudomonadati; phylum Bacteroidota; class Bacteroidia; order Bacteroidales; family Tannerellaceae; genus Parabacteroides; species Parabacteroides caeci. Next base: position 656 of record NZ_JAMOKT010000014.1, on the reverse strand, counting down.
TGGAGCCAAATACGATAAGATATTCCATCGTGAAGGCTATGTTTCTGCTGAGAAAGTTGATAATGCAGTGATGGGAGTTGATATTGCTAAAAACACACTTCTAAAACTATTCAAAGAGCATAATGAAGAATTTGAAAAGAAAGTCGGCAAGTAAATCAAGACGAGATAGTAATCGGCTCAAGATGCCTAAATGGTTGGTTATGATGTCGAAAGGAAAATTCAACCAGGGAAGGTTGGGTACCGATTAGATGTTTAAAGCAATCTATTGAATCATTGTAGAATAAGCATTGCCGAAATGATAGAATAATACCGAATTTGTAGATTATTACTACAAGAAGACTATATATTACGTAATCATCAGAATTAAAAAAAGAACTAAAAGATAAAATTCAGGATTAACTATTAGAACAAATTGGATTAATGATTAGGCTATTAAATAGAATTAGCAGATTGATTCATTTTTACACTTATTGATATGACATATGAGATTACCTTTGCAAAAACAATAAGTACATTGAAATGATACGATTACAAAATCATTACTGTCCCGTAAAAGTGGATAAATAGTTCTTTGAAATAATTGAAATATAGTCTATTAGATACTACTTTTTAGGCGCGACGATTTGAAATCATACCTTTGAGGTCAATTAAGGTGA
>NZ_JAMOKT010000139.1:0-2421 GCF_023656795.1 Parabacteroides caeci | reverse complement strand
ATCATAGCTTTTCTCAATGGATTATATAAATAAATATGTTGTTCCCAAAACACACAACTAACTGTTCACAAGTTAAATACAATTATTATACAACATAAATTGAAAGCTAACATATGGTATCAAGTTCATCATCAACTGACACGGGCATGGAAAGGACGGAAATAGATGCTGTCAGAAGGATGCCGCTTGCGGATTTTCTCGCACGGCTGGGGCATGAGCCTGTCAGAAGGAGCGGTAACGAGCTGTGGTATCTTGCCCCGTACAGGGGCGAGCGCACATCCTCTTTCCGTGTGAACGTGGCGAAACAGCTCTGGTACGACTTCGGTTTGGGCAAGGGCGGCGACATCTTCACGCTTGCCGGGGAGTTTCTGCAAAGCGATGACTTCATGAAGCAAGCGAAGTTCATAGCGGAAGCCGCCAATATGACGGTTGCCGGATGGGAAAAGCCCGTCTATCTCTCGAAGCCGACCGAATCCGTTTTTGAGGATGTGGAGGTCGCTCCGCTGCTCCGCTCACTGCTGACGGAGTATTTAGAGGAACGGGGCATCCCTTACGCCATCGCATCCCGTCACTGCTGCCGCTTGAACTACGGTGTGCGTGGAAAACGGTATTTTGCCGTTGGCTTTCCGAACATGGCAGGTGGCTATGAAGTCAGAAGCCGATATTTCAAGGGTTGCATACCTCCGAAGTCTGTATCACTGGTAAAGGCGAATGACATCCCGGCTGACGAGTGCCTCGTGTTCGAGGGCTTCATGGACTTTCTCTCTGCCGTGACGCTTGGTGTAACCGGTAACGCTGACTGTCTTGTGCTGAACTCAGTCGCCAACGTGGAGAAGGCGGCGGGATTGCTGGACGGATACGGGCGCATCGGCTGCTTCCTCGACCGTGACGAAGCCGGACGGCGGACGCTTGCCGCACTTACCATGCGATACGGGGAACGTGTCACCGACCGTTCCTCCCTCTATGACGGTTGCAAGGACTTGAACGAGTACCTGCAACTGACAACGAAAAAACAGAAAAACAACCATCTAAAAATCGAAGAACAATGAACATACTGAACAACAGAAACAAGAGAACATCAATATTCAAGGCAGTGGCGTTATGCCTGATAGCCGCCATGTCATTCACCCTCGTGTCATGTGACGATGACATGGACATCCAGCAGTCCTATCCCTTCACGGTGGAGGTCATGCCCGTGCCGAACAAGGTAGTAAAGGGGCAGACAGTGGAAATCCGCTGTGAACTGAAAAAGGAGGGCGACTTTTCGGGTACGCTCTATACCATCCGCTATTTCCAGTTCGAGGGGGAAGGCTCGCTCAAAATGGATAACGGCATCACCTTCCTGCCTAACGACCGCTACCTGCTGGAGAACGAAAAATTCCGCCTGTACTACACGGCGGCGGGTGATGAGGCGCATAATTTCATCGTGGTGGTGGAGGATAACTTTAGCAACTCCTACGAACTGGAATTTGACTTCAACAACAGGAATGTAAAGGACGACGATCTTACCATCGTTCCCATCGGCAACTTCAGCCCCTTGTTGAAATGATGCGTGTATTCATGACAATGCTCTGTTCACTTCTGACGGTCTGTTCTGTGTCCGCGCAGATCAGCCGCCAAGAGGGAACGGACGGGCAGGCGGCAATCTACCGACTGCCGCTTATGGAACGTGCTTTTTTATGCTGCCGCTACTTTGAAGGCTGGCACTCAGAAAAACACTACCCATACGTCGGTTGGGGTCACAAACTTTTGCCAAACGAGAAGTATTCGGCACGAACCATGACAAAACGGGATGCGGATGAACTTTTGCGGAAAGACCTGCGCAAATTTGTCGCCATGTTCCGTAAATTCGGGGTTGATTCGATTTTGCTTGGCACGTTAGCTTACAATGTGGGACCGGCGAAGCTGTTAGGCAGCAAAACAATCCCCAAAAGCACCTTAATCAAGAAGCTGGAAGCTGGTGACAGGAACATCTACCGTGAGTATATAGCCTTCTGCAACTACAAAGGAAAACGCCACGCCATGCTGCTCAAACGGAGAAAGGCGGAGTTTGCGCTGTTGTATATCCCATAAAAGGACTGACAAAACTGGCAAAAGACGTGCCATATTTAACTTGGCACGTCTTTTGCTCTATCACTTGATAGATTATCGTAGGATTTTCTCGTTAATTGACATCGTTGAGCCATTTTTGCCTATCGGTTTCCAAATAACACTTCAAGTTGTAAGTGTTGTGAGAGCAATACAAAACATAGTTATTAACCATAAAAAGTATAGCGAAATTATGAAGAAAGTATTTAGCCTACATTATTCATAGTGGATTCATTTCAGGTTATCAAAACAGATATGGGGACAATCTGAAGCCTCCAACTAATGTCTATCATCGAATGACCGCTTGATGTAGAGTTATAATCCTGTCCGAAG
>NZ_JAMOKT010000138.1:0-2488 GCF_023656795.1 Parabacteroides caeci | reverse complement strand
CCGTGGGTGCGACATGAAGTCGCATAGATAATTGTTGGAATGATACTCTAAGTATCAGCTTTAACCCGCTGTTCCGTCAGCGGTAGCCTACCGACCGATGCACCTTAATGTTGTATTAAGCGGTCGGGACAAAGTACACTTTCGCAAGACAAGACAGAACCGTGAGGGGAAGTCAAGTATGGTTAGTATCATACTGTAGAGTGGCGAGGCTGGATAGTATGGTTAGCGTAAGCGAACTGTTAGTAAACTTCGTAATGTCGTAAAAGAGTGTAAGATACTGATACACTCTACCCAAAATGGGATGCGGTCAGATAATCCTCTCCATGGTAGGATTACACGGATGTAAAGACCGTCGGAGGATGAGACAGAACCTAACCTATCCGTTAGTTATCTATGTGGAACATGGTAAGCCTGAACATCTCCTGTCATACAAAAGACAGGTAAGCTGAAAGTAATGGATGCTGAATGGTGTGCAGGTATGAGATAACAGAGAAAGCGAATGCCGTTCTGTAATGGAGCGGATAGGGTTTGAGCCACCTGTCACGGGTTGACGGGGACAACATCAACCTACTACGAAAGTGGGCAGACTTCTGTGGCAATGTTTGGGAGGCAAATACCCAACATTAGCTAAATGGTAATTCTTTACAAGAAACTTTTAGAACTTTTTAAAGTAGGAATGCAAATGAACGATAAAATCAAAGTAAATCGCCTCGACCAATCGTGTGCACCGACTGACAATCTGCAATCAAATTGGGACAGAATAGACTGGACTAAGGCGGAGCAGGCTGTTAAGAAGCTTCAAGCTCGTATTGTAAAGGCTCAGAAGGAAGGCAGACATAACAAGGTGAAAGCCTTGCAATGGACGCTTACCCACTCTTTTTACGCAAAAGCCTTAGCCGTAAAGAGGGTTACTTCTAACGGGGGTGGTTGTACTCCTGGGGTTGACAAAGTAATATGGGATACCCCTAAAGCTAAAACGCAAGCAATAACCCAACTCAAACGCAGAGGCTACCAGCCAATGCCGCTGAGAAGAGTTCATATCAAGAAGAGTAACGGCAAACTGCGACCGTTGGGAATACCGACAATGAAAGACAGAGCCATGCAAGCACTCTATCTTATGGCATTGGAGCCTGTATCAGAAACTACAGCCGATACACGTTCATACGGCTTCCGCAAGGAACGCTGCTGTATGGATGCGGTACAACAATGCCACAATATTCTCCGAAAGGGCTATTCGCCAGAATGGATTTTGGAGGGTGACATAAAAGGGTGTTTCGACCATATCAGCCATGAGTGGTTACTTACCAACATCCCAATGGATAAGGCGATACTCAAAAAGTGGTTGAAATGCGGCTATGTATTCAACAAACAGATGTTCTCGACAGAGGAAGGTACACCGCAAGGCGGTATAATTTCTCCGACACTTGCCAATATGACTTTGGATGGATTGCAGAAAGTTCTTGCAGATAGGTACAAGAGAAGAACCATACAAGGAAAGCATTATTCCCCAATGGTAAACCTTGTACGCTATGCGGATGATTTTATCATCACCTGTGAGAACAAGGAAACTCTTGAAAATGAAATCAAGCCATTGGTTGCTGAATTTATGTCTGGAAGAGGTCTGACATTATCAGAGGAAAAGACGGTGATAACCAACGTGCATGACGGTTTTGATTTTCTTGGCTTTAATATCCGCAAATACGGCAAGGACATATTGACCAAGCCGACAAAGAAATCCGAGAAACGCTTTATGGAGAATATCCATAAGGTAATTAAGGAGAACAAGGGTTGCAGACAGGAGTCGTTAATCAGAATGTTGAACTCTAAAATCCGAGGATGGGGAGGTTATTATCAGCATGGAGCGACACGTGATTCATTTCACAGAATCGACCATCAGATATTCCTCTCACTATGGCAATGGGCAAAACGCCGTCATTCAAAGAAAGGGAAACGGTGGATTAAAGACCGATATTGGCATGACATCCGAGGAAATAAATGGACTTTCGCTTCAAAATTCAAGAAACCAAACGGAAAGGAAGACCAATTGACATTATTGTCTCTGACTTCATCGTTTCCATTCCTGCAATACACGCAGATTAAAGGAGACATGAATCCGTTTGATGCAGACTGTTGGCTGTACTTCTATAAAAGAAAGAAGTCGAAAATGCTTGTTACGCTAAAAGGACGCAAGTCACTGCTGTACCTATGGGAAAAGCAAGGACGCAAATGTCCTATATGCGGTGAACCTATTGATACGCACAAGGCATGGAATGTCATGCCAACCGTTCAAAACGGAAAGAAATGCAATCTATTGGTTCATGATGAATGTTTTAAATTATCCCGCAAATCAAATGGAAACAAGAAGTAGTTTGAGCCGGTCTCTGCATACAAACAGAGGCTTAGAAAAGCTTGAGCCGTATGAGGGGAAACTCTCATGTACGGTTCTTAGGGGGGAAGAGGGCAGCAATGCCCTTGACCTACCCGATCG